>JALESH010000001.1 GCA_022781985.1 Lachnospiraceae bacterium
TTGCCATTTCCGTTAAAAGTTTCTTTTATAAAGGGACACCACTTTTTTGAGTAAAGGGTATCTATAAATTCCTGCCAGTTATAATTGTTGCGGAGTGTTTCACATTTTCCGGTAAGGGAAAGTTTTCCAGAACTGTAGTACCTTTTCAGTGCAGCAAGGTATTTTCCCCGGAACATTTTTGCAATTATTTTTTCCGGGATGATGAACCCTTTATGTCTGGTCTCTATAAAGTTTCCAGTATGGGTTATGCCGCCGCCGGAGAAGGCAATGTGGAGATGCGGGTGGAAATTCAGCTGTTGGCCCCACGTGTGTAATACCGATACAATCCCAGGAGTGGCTCCCATATATTTCTTATCCCTGCAAAGTGTGGTCAGAGTATCTGATGCGCAGGAAAAAAAAGAGATCATACAGAAGCTTCTGGTTCACATATATGAGGTCGTTGAGCTCATGGGGAACTGTGAAGATGACATGGTAGTAGGCAATCCCTTCGATCAGTTCAGACTCACGTTCCATGACCCACTTTTTCTCCAGGAGAGCCTGGCAGTTTGGACAGTCACGGTTGTTGCAGGAAACAGCGTGGATTTCCGTATGGCCGCATTCTTTACAATAACTGATGTTGTAACCGAGTGCTCCTGATTTACAGCTGCTGATACAGTTCGCAACCTTTGCCTGCTGTCCATTTACAGGATGGAGCCTGGCATAATCAGGATAAAATATAGCTTTTGGACTTTTCTGGTTCCTCTTTCAAAACCTGCCAAAAGGGAGGTTTTAAAGTCATGCCTTCTATTAAATTCTTTCGCTTCAATGTTGGGCATGCTGCTGTTCTGATTATTTTGCTCTCATTTTTTTCGCTCAACAGCTCCAATGTATCGATTCAGTTATCTACTTTCCGAGAGTACTCAGTTGATCAGTCAATGATTTTAGTAATGGGTAGGTTTTTACCATATACGGCCTCCTTCCTATAGTGATGACTGGTTACATCTCTTTATATCTCTATAGGAAGAAATGCCGATAGCCGGTACCAGTGGTGCCACTTGTGCATGGTCTCTTCACACGGATGATCTTCGAAACCTTCCGTATCCGGGGTGACCAGTCCATCCAGAACACCGGCTATGATATCTGCTTCAAAGTGCAACTGTGTATTCTGTTATAATAACCATGGTTTTATACCAATGGTCTCAGTGAGCACACGTCTTATGAGGAGGGTGTCACTGAGACCTCTTTCTTTTATACTTTAATGACAGTATAAAGGTCAAACCCGTGACAGGCAAGAGATTTAAAAACAAGTCAATTTAGGCGGGCAATAACATTTGACAGTGTGGTTATAAAACACATAGGCGCGGAATGCGCTGCTACACATGAAAAAGATGGGGCAGCGGCATCGGGCTTATGCAGGAGTTTGAAGTATTGAGAAAATTTATTGGAGAAATCTTGACAGGAAAACAGAACAAGTGTATATTAAGTGTATTATTTGTGATAGTACGCATTAAACTGACATCTGGATGATCAGGAAAGGAAGGAGTGTATATGATAATTCTGGACTACAAGGACACCAGGCCGATCTATGAACAGATTGTGGAAAAGTTCAAGCTGCTGATTTTAAAGGGAGTTCTGATGAAGGATGAGCAGATGCCCTCGGTACGGAGCCTGGCGATGGAGCTTTCCATCAATCCGAATACTATACAGAAGGCATATGCGGAGCTGGAACGGCAGGGCTACATCTATACCATAAAGGGAAGGGGGAATTTTATACTGGATAACGGAGCACTTCTGGAGAAGAAAAAAGAGGAACTGAAGGAACGGCTTTTAGGGCTGTATCGGGAGGGGAGAGAGTTTGGCATGAAGAAGTCCGATTTTATGGATTGTCTGAATGCAGTAAAGGAGGACTGACAGAATGATAGAAATAGCTGATATAAGCAAAGCCTTTGAAGATATACTGGCGGTGGACCATGTCAGCGTGACGATGAAGGAAAATACAGTGTTTGGCCTGATCGGAACCAATGGGGCAGGGAAAAGCACAGTGCTGCGTATGGTGGCAGGCGTCCTGAAAGCGGATGAAGGGACGGTTACAGTGGATGGCCTGCCGGTTTATGACAACATAGAGGCAAAAAAGAGGATTTTCTTTATTGCAGATGAACCCTACTTTTTTGCCAATTCCAATGCATGGGAGATGGAGAGATATTATGCTTCTGTGTATGAGGGCTTCAGAAGAGAGGATTTTTCTTCCTATATGGAAAAATTCGGTTTGGATAAGAAGCGCAGGATCGCCACCTTTTCTAAGGGAATGAAGAAGCAGCTGGCTCTGCTGCTGGGTATCTGCTCCAATACCCGGTATCTGCTCTGTGATGAGACCTTTGATGGCCTGGATCCGGTGATGCGCCAGGGAATTAAAAGCATCTTTGCCAAAGAGATGGAGCAGCGGGGGCTGACACCCGTCATTGCCTCCCACAATCTCAGGGAGCTGGAGGATATCTGTGACCATGTAGGCCTGCTGCATAAGGGAGGCGTGCTTCTGTCAAAGGATCTGGAAAATATGAAATGCAGCATACAGAAGGTACAGTGTGTATTCTGCTCGGGGGAGGATAAAGAGAAGACGATGAAGGCTCTCCATATCATGAAGAGCGAGGAGAGAGGCTCTCTGCACACGCTGACAGTCCGCGGAACCAGGGAGGAGATCATCGGTCACTTCGCCGCGATAGGCACTATTTTTTTTGAAGTGCTTCCCCTGTCTTTGGAGGAAATCTTTATCAGTGAAACGGAGGTGGCCGGCTATGATGTCAAAAAACTCATTCTTGGCTAGTATAAAAGAAAACAATAAAAGAAGGACTTGGCTGTGGATCGTTGCCTCTCTGTTCTGGTTCTTTTACTATCCGGTGGCCATGGCGATGCTGATGAGCCGGAAAAGAGGGGATAATATCATGGATAATCTGGTGGGTGATGCAGCCAGGCTCAGGCTCGTTCAGGCGGCAGAGGGATGGCTGTCTGCGGATCGTATTCTCACCGCAGTTTGTGTGTGCACGGCTGCAGTGGTCTGTGCCATACAGGGATTTTCCTATCTTTACAGCAGAAAGAAGGTGGATATGTACCATAGTGTTCCTGTAAAGAAGTCCCGGCGATTTGCAGTTATCTTTGTCAACGGTACTTTGATTTATCTGATACCCTACACCGTCAGCCTGTTGTTTGCCCTGCTGGTGGCGGGAATCAACGGGGGCATGAATGTGAGGAATCTGCAGATGGGCCTGACAGCCTTGCTGCTGCATGGGATTCTGTTTTTGGGAGTCTATGGCCTGACAGCTATTGCTGTGATGCTGACAGGAAATCTGATCATCACCCTGTTTGCCACAGTGATCCTTCTGACATATGAGATGGTTGTGGCATGGATTCCTCAATGGTATGGAAGTGAATTTTATAACTATTATTCCTATTACTCCTGTGATGATATGATGTTTTTTTCGCCGCTCAGGTGGTTCGGCCAGGCGGCAGAAGCAGCAGCCAAGACGAAGGAAGGCATAGGGGTGGCTCTGAGAACGGAGTGGATCGCCCTTCTGGCAGGCTTATTGCTGGCAGCGGCATTTGCCGGTATCGCCTATTTCTGCTACAGGAAAAGACCGGCAGAAGCGGCAGGAAGGGCCATGGCTTTTGCAAAGACGAAGCCCTTTGTAAAAATTCTGCTGGTGATTCCTTTTGCACTGTTGGTAACCATGGAGATAAGGGATCTTGTGGGGATGGGTAATACTGCCTTGTTTGCAGCCTTCGGCATGGTGGCAGCGGTAGTCCTGGGCAGCTGTGTGATTGAAGTGATCTATGAGGCGGATATCTGGGCAGCTTTCAGGAAAAAATCACAGATCCTGATTTCCGGTATCTGCACAGCTGCCATTTACTGTATTTTCTGTTTTGACTTGACAGGCTATGATGCTTGGGTACCCAGGCAGGAGGAGCTGCAGGATGCGGTGTTCCTTTTTCTTAACAGAGACAGCAGGCTCAATCATGTGGATGAGAACCTGGTTTATATGGATGTCAGAGAATATGCCCTGGCCAGGCCTGGGGTGGGGGATACAGAGGCTGTCTGCCAGATCACAGCGAAAAAGGATGAGAGCGGGCACAGAGAGGATGCCATGTGGTGTGATGTTGCCTACCGGATGAAAAACGGGAGGGTGGTCTGGAGGAAGATTCCCATAGACAGCGGGGAGGTGGAGCTGCTGGACCGGATTATGGGCAGCAGGGAGTATAAGGAGGCAGCCTATCCCCTCTATGCTGACGAGGCCTATGAGAGTATAAGGCAGCATAAGGTAAAGGAACTGTATTTCAGCAACGGCTTCAAGACGGAGAATCTGGCAGTAAAGGATATGGATGAGCTCAGATCGGCATGGAAGCAGGATATGGAGGGTCTGGATTATAGTACTTTGAAGGGCGAATTTAAAACAGGGAGGTTTACCATAGTACTGGAAAAGAACAGAAGGGCCAGCCTTACCTACGATATTTACCCATCCTTTGAACATACTCTTACCTTTCTGAAAGAAAAGGGGATCCGGGCAGAAGGCTATCTGGATGTGGAATCCATTGAAAGCATCGCTGTGACCAATTTCCACAATGAGCTCAGAGAGGCAATGGCCCGGGAAGCAGGCCGCCCAGAGGCGACTGAGGAGATAGACTGGGATGCCCTGAGTGTCTCCAGAACCTTTACAGAGGAAGAGGATATCCGGGATCTGGCGGAGGCGATTTATCCCATAGATATGGGGGTGGAATGGAAGGATGATGATGTTTCAAATAATTACTTTGTGACCATACATTATAAGGATGGGGAAACCGACAGCAGCAATTACCGGGGCAGCAATAACGCCAGGCTGATAACGGAGAAGATACCGGACTGGCTGGAACAGGCAACAGCCTATGAGTGAAGAGAGGATGGAGTCTTCCTGTATTTTACCGGATGTGCTGTGGTTATACAAAAAATAAAGAGATGATTTTCCGGGAGCAAACTGCATGTTTTTCATAAATAAGGTAATAAATATAGAAGAAATATCAGTTAAAGGAGCTTGATTATGAATCTGTATTTAAAGATTACCGATGTGAAAGGCAGGGAGATCCTGGATTCCAGGGGAAATCCCACAGTGGAGGCGGAAGTGACCGTGGAGGGCAGCATTACGGGACGGGCGGCAGTCCCCTCAGGAGCCAGCACCGGAAGGTTTGAGGCAGTGGAGCTGCGGGACGGGGAGACCAGATACTTCGGGCTGGGGGTAAAAAATGCTGTAAAGAATATCAACACCAGGCTAAAGGATGCCCTGGTAGGGAAAAATGTGCTGGATCAGGGCGGGATTGATCGGATCCTGGTGGAGACGGATGGGACGGACAACAAAGGCAGCTTGGGAGCCAACGCTACCCTGGGCGTGTCCATGGCCTGCGCTAGGGCAGCCGCAGAGGCACTCGAACTGCCCCTGTACCGATACCTTGGCGGTGCCCATACAAGGCTGCTTCCCGTCCCTATGATGAATATTTTAAATGGAGGAAAGCATGCAGCCAATACCGTGGATTTTCAGGAATTTATGATTATGCCGGTGCAGGCAGAAAGCTTTGCGGACGGTCTGAGGATCTGTGCCGAAATATACCATAACCTGAAAAAGATCTTGAATGACAGAGGGCTTTCC
>JALESH010000009.1 GCA_022781985.1 Lachnospiraceae bacterium
ATCAGCAATTTCCTGACGCTTATCATCTAAGCTGAATCCATCCGCTTTCATATCATAGAACCACACCTTATCTGTTCCACCTGAACCAGTCTTTGTGAAGATAAGGATAGCCGTTGATACACCAGCATACGGTTTAAAAACCCCACTTGGCATGGAAATGACAGCGTCTAACTTGTTATTATCAATGATTTCTTTCCTAATCTTCTTATGAGCTGAACTACTACCAAAAAGCACACCATCTGGAACAATAACTGCACCTCTGCCACCTTTTTTAAGAATACGCAGAAATAATGCAAGGAAAAGAAGTTCAGTTTTCTTTGTCTTTGTAACCTTTAATAAATCAGCGGAAACTGCTTCATAATCTAAGCTGCCTTTGAATGGTGGATTAGCAAGAACCAAGCTATACTTTTCTACATCAGTATTCTGCTCTGACAAGCTGTCTCGATAAGAAATATTAGGGTTCTCTACGCCATGAAGAAGCATATTCATAGCTCCAATTCTGAGCATCGTCCTGTCCATATCGTTACCAAAGAACATTGTATTATTAAAATGCCCACGAAGCTTTTCGTTTAAGAACATATCTGCATGGTTCTCTCTCAAATAACTCTGAGCTTCGATAAGGAAACCTGCCGAACCCATTGCAGGGTCTATAATCATATCTTCAGGACTCGGCTTTACCAAAGCAACCATCATTTTAATGATATGTCTTGGTGTACGAAACTGACCATTGGTTCCAGCAGTTGCCACCTTAGATAGTAAGTACTCGTAAAGGTCACCTTTGGAGTCTTCATCACCAAGTTCCAGCTTATCAATACCATCTACAATTTTTGATAACATGGCTGCAGTAGGAATCTTGAAGATTGCATCCCCCATGTATTTTGCATAGGCAGAATCACCATCTTGATGCAGGTTTTTAATGAATGCAAATACACCATTAGAAACCAGTTCATACATCTCGTCAGCAGAACCAAGGTTCTTGAACTTACTCCAGCGATATTTCTGGCAGTCTTCTGGGAACAGCGTTTCATACTCTACCCCCAAGAAGTTAGCTTCATTTTCTTTGGTTGTCTCCACATCATCCAACTGCTTGATAAAAAGCAGATATGTAAATTGCTCAATAACATCAAGAGGATTCGTAATACCTCCAGTCCAAAAAGTTTCCCAAATTCTATCAATCTTATTTCGTAACTCGCCAGTAATCATATCCTTCTCCATTTCATAGTGTTATTTCTCATAGACTTTTTATCAGCCTAACATTATTCTCTCATACTATAGGGAACCTCTATTAACTGACTCCATTTAGACCATGTCTCCGGATATCGGTGCCGGTGTCAGCAGATGATTTCGGGTTCCTTTTTCATGCACTTTGATTTCTTCTGATTCCGGCAGACGCATCTGCTTTTACATGGTCTTTGTAAGGGGGCATCCACGAAGTCCCAACTGCATTCTCCATTACCTCCCGAAACATTCCGGATTCATTGTACCATATATTTCAAAGAAATACTGGGTTTTTTAGCAAGTTTTTTGAGGTGCCCTTAAGCTCATAAAAAATACTCCACCGTTCACAAAAATAATACCCATTAGTATTTTGGGGCATTTCTGCCAAAATACTAATGGGTATTAGACAACATGCACAAACCCATTTGTACTATTTAACATTTTTTCATCTCTTGGATGGAGCAGCCATCAATAAAACCTTGCAGAACCCTCCGTTCCTTGGGAGTCAGCATTTTGACCGCTTCCTCCCTGCCCCTTGCCCAGTTCTTCCGCTATGACTTCCTTTGCGCGCTCCAATTGGTTGTCATAATCATTTTCATAATACTGCTGGCTGTCAAATTCCACTACCTCATCAGGCTCCACACCGATCTCATGTATATTGTTTCCCTTTGGTGTAAAATATGTGCTCACCGTCAGCTTGATGGCCGTTCCGTCAGACAGGGATAATACCCGCTGGACGATCCCTTTTCCATAGGTAGTGGTACCTATCAGTCTGCCGATCCCGTAGTCCTTGACTGCACCTGCCAGAATCTCCGAAGCACTGGCCGAATATCCATTGACCAGAACCACCAGGGGCTGTCGGAATTCCTTACTGCCGTCACAGGTATATTCCACCCGCCTGCCGTCCCTGTCTTCCGTGTAGACGATCAGCCCCTCCGGAAGCAGCTGTTTTGCGATCTCTACCACCGTACTCAGGTTGCCTCCCGGATTGCCCCTCAGATCCAAGATCAGTCCCTCCATGCCCTGCTCGCTCAGAACCGCCATAGCCTCTGTAAACTGATCCACTGTGATGTCATCAAATTCCGTAATCTGTATATATCCTATGCTGCCGTCATACAGCTCATAGCTGACTGTGGGGCTTTCTATTTCCCTTCTCTCCACATCAAATTCCAGATAGTCCTCTTCTCCCTCACGGTAGATGGTAAGCTGCACAGTGGTACCCTCCAGGCCTTTAATCCTGGCCACTACCTCAGACAGATCCAGCCCCTGTGTAGTCTCTCCGTCTACCATATAGATAATGTCTCCGTCCCGCAGTCCGGCCTCCTCCGCCGGTGTTGCTTCAATCACGCCGCTGATCAATGCCAGTCCTGTCCCAGCATCCATGCTGACATAGGCCCCTATTCCGTGATAAACTCCTTCCGTCTGCTCCATCAGGGCATTCAGATCCTCCTCCGTATAATAGGTGGAATAGGGATCTCCAAGAGAGTCCACCACGCCGGCATACATCCCCTCTGCCATGGCCCCCTTGTCTATGTCGGCCTGATAATAATATCTGGAAATGGTCTCCTCGATGACCTCCAGCTTTTCTTTGGTTTCCTGGGTGAGCAGGCCCTCCTCACCGGCTTCTCCGCCCCTGATCCTCTCTCCCAGCTTTACCAGGCTGCAAAACTGCTGTACCGTATAGGCAGCAAAGGCAATCAGGAGGGTCAGCAGCACACCTGCAAAAATCCCGCCCAGGAAACCGTTCCCCCTCTTTACCGGTTTATTCCTATTATTTCCTCCCCCATTCTGCCCCATAGGGTTTTCCCCCTGGAGATTCCCTTCCGGCTTCCACTCTCCATTGGGATAATCATTATAGTTATTTTCTGTTCTTTCTTCCACTTTATACATCTCCAAATCATTTACTCAGATAATTCCAGGGACTGACATAGCTTCCATTCAGCCTTACGCTGAAATGCAGGTGGTTTCCGGTAGATCGTCCCGTAGTTCCCACTGCTGCGATCTGCTGTCCCCTGCTGACAGAATCCCCCTTGGAAACATACAGTGCAGACGCATGCATATATATCGTATATAGCCCGTCTCCATGATCGATCATAATATAGTTGCCCATGGAACCGCTGTAATCCGATGCAACCACCCTGCCGTCATAGGCCGCCAGGATCGGCGAACCGCCCGGAGCCGCCATATCTACTCCATTGTGAAACTGAGGCACATTCAATATGGGGTGAATCCGGTTGCCATAGTCATCGGATATCCTGGTAAAGGAAGGTGCCGGCCAGGCAAACATGCCCCCGTCATATTTCACTCTGCTCTCCTCCGCCAGCCTGGCCTTTTCCTCTGCCACTATCTTCTCCAAGGCAGCTATGGTTTCATTCTGCTCCCTGATGTCTGCCTCATATTCGGCAATAGCTGCTTCTTTATTGGTAATATCATTTGTCACTGCCAGGATCCTCTGTTCCTTTTCGTGAATCAGAGCATTCAGCGCAGCCTCCTCCTGCTCCACTCCGGCCCTGGCCTCCTCAAGGTAATCTCTTTCCTCCTCCAGCTGCTCCTTGTAAAGCTCAATCAGCTTTCTGGTAGCGGCATATTCATCCAGCATCCTTCTGTCATAGGCAGAAAGCATCTCAATGTATTCTGCCTTATTGAGCATTTCACCAAAGCTGCCTGCGGAAAAGATCAGCTCCATATATAAGGCGTTCCCCTGCTCATACATGAATTTAATCCTTTCCTTCATTGCCGCATATTGCCTCTCCTGATCTTCAACAGCAGACGCCAGTTCCTCCTGTGTCAGGAGCAGCTCTTCCTCTTTTTCTCTGATCTTATCCTTCAGCTCCCCAATCTTTTCCTGAACAGAAGCCAGCTCTCCATCCAGCTCTGTAACATACCGGGTCAGATCCTCCCTGGAATTTTCCAATTCCTCTTTGATCTTTTTGACATCGGTAAGTCCTTCCTGCAGCTGCTTTTTCAGTTCCCTGGCATCCTGGATCTCTGCCTCTTTCTCCCTGATGCTGTCATTGGTCAGCTCCGAAGCCCTCACATCCGGAACCCCCAAATCCCCCATCCGGAGCATTCCCGTTAAAGCGGAAATACAGAGAGCCACGCCAAGTACCTTCTTCCATGATTTCATGCACAATACCTTTCTATACTCTCAAATGCTTTCTTACTGTTACGATACTTCCCAGAAGTCCCATCCCCACTCCCATGGCTATCGACAGCGGAAGGAGGGTCTGGAAAATAAGATCAATGGTAAGGAAACTCAGCAGCCGTGACAGCATGGAAAACCGCTCTGCCACATATCCGATAATCCTATTATAAAGAATATAGATGATCCCTAACGGCAGCAGGGAGCCGATCAGCCCGATCAGAACCCCTTCTATTACAAAAGGAGACCGTACAAAAAAATCCGTTGCACCTATATACTTCATAATATTGATCTCTTCTTTTCTTACCGATATACCGATGGTTACCGTATTGCTGATCAGGAAAATGGATACAGCAAACAGAATCACAATAATCCCCAGGGACACATACGCAATCAGCACATTGATCCCGCTCAGGGTTCGGGCTGTGACCTCTGACTGATTGATCTTCCTGATATCCTGGATGGATTCCAGATAGGTTATCAGAGAAGGCTGCATGGATACGTCGTTGAGGTATATATTATAGTGGGACGAGCCTTCCAGCGGATTCTCCGTAAATCCGTCCGCATACTCCCCCAGATAGTCATCCTTGAAGCCGGCCCAGGCCTCATCGGCAGAAACAAACTTCACCTCCGATACCTCTACCCGCCTTGCGATCTGCTCACCGATTTCCGCAATCCTGGTATCTCCTGTCCCCTCTTCAAAAAAAACACTGACCGATACGCCCTCCTCTGCCGTTTTTACAATATGCTGGAAGTTTGTGAGAATTGAATAGAAAACCCCGAACAAAAACAGGCATGCGCTAATCGTGGCAATAGAGGCAAGAGAAAACCACTTGTTTCTTATTATATTGCGGAAGCCCTGCCCTATGGTATAAAAAAACGTACTAATCCTCATCGATATAACCACCCTTTTCCTCGTCGCTTATGATGATGCCCTTTTTCATAGTAACGACTCTTTTCTGCATGGAATTCACGATTTCCCTGTTGTGTGTGACCACGATCACAGTAGTTCCATTCTCGTTGATCTGATCCAGCAGCTTCATAATCTCCCAGGAATTCTTGGGATCCAGATTGCCCGTGGGCTCGTCAGCCAGCAGGATCGCAGGCCTGTTGATGAGTGCCCTGGCCAATGCAACCCTCTGCTGCTCCCCTCCCGAAAGCTGCTTAGGCTTTGCCTTATACTTTCCCGCCAGTCCCACTGTGGCAAGAATGCTGGGGACATTTCTCTTGATTTCCTTGCTGGAGACCTGGATAATACGCTGTGCAAATGCCACATTCTCATAGACATTCCTGTCCTTCAGCAAACGGAAATCCTGAAATACGATTCCCAGGTTCCTGCGGAATTTGGGTATCCTTCTATGCTTTATCCGGACCAGGTCATAGCCCATTACATTGATTGCGCCGGAGGTGGGGGTCAGCTCCCTCAGCAGAAGCTTGATCAGGGTAGACTTACCCGATCCGCTGTCACCCACGATAAAAACAAACTCTCCTCTCTTAATATGTAAATTGACACCGTTCAGTGCCGGCGCCCCGGTAGCATATGCCTTGCAGACATTTTCCAGAGTAATGATCTCCTCTCCCATGCCGGAGAGCCCTCTCCCCCTCAGTCTTCTTCTATCTCTTTCTGTTTCTGTCAACGTAATTCACCCACCTAAAATTCTTTCATTGTTGTATTTTAATAATCAAGGGTTTCCATGTATTTCATATACTTGACTACCATCAGCGCAATTTTAAACGTGATCGCATCCTCAAATACCCTCAGATCCAGACCTGTGCTCTTCTGCAGCTTATCCAGCCTGTAAACCAGCGTATTCCTATGGATAAACAGCTGTCTGGAGGTCTCCGAAACATTCAGGCTGTTCTCAAAGAATTTATTGATCGTCATCAAAGTCTCGTCATCGAAATCATCCGGGCTTTTCCCTCCGAATATCTCTCTGATAAACATTCTGCAAAGCGGAAGGGGTAACTGATAGATCAGCCGGCCGATCCCCAGCTCACTATAGGCCACAATATCTCTTTCGTCAAAGAAAATCTTTCCCACATCCAGTGCCATCCGGGCCTCCTTATAGGAACGGCTCACTTCCTTGATCTCATTGACAATGGTTCCGTAGGAAACCCTGATTCTTCCAACATTTTCTTTCATCAGACAGGCTTCCGCCTGTCTGGCAGCCTTCTCGATCTCCTTATTTCTCTCCCCTTCGGAAAGCTCCTTGACTACGATAACATTATTTTCATCCACAGCAGTAACAAAATCTCTGCTGTTGCCTCCAAAATGCGTGCGCATCAGCTCCAGCACGTTGCCGTCCTTATTTTTTTCAGTCTCAATAATCATGACAGCCCTTTTCACATCCGTCTGAATATGGAGCTTCTTTGCCCTGCTGTAGATGTCCACCAGCAAAAGATTGTCCAGCAGAAGATTTTTCACAAAATTGTCTTTGTCAAAACGCTCCTTATATGCCACCACCAGACTCTGGATCTGAAATGCCACCATCTTTCCAAGCGTGTAGACATCCTTTCCCGACCCTCCCACAATCAAAATATATTCCAGCTGCTGCTCATCAAATATTTTAAAATACTGACAGCCATGTATCTCCTGAGAATCCGCCGGAGAGGCTGCAAATTCAACCGCCGCCCCGCTGCAGTTCTCCATATCAGGGCTGGTGGATGCCACTTCCTTTCCATCTGCATCCGTCACGCACAGCTCCACTCTGGCGATGGCATTCAGCCCATCAATTGTATTCTGCAATATCTGATTTGATATCATATCCCCACTCCTTTTTCCGCCCCGAATGCAGATCCTTTTTCATATAAAATATTCACAAATACCTTATATGCATTATTAACAATTTACGCTTCGAATAAAAGGCTTTTTTTCTCTACCCTTTCTATATTTTAATTTAAATCCACAAAAAAATCTACACTGAGTCACAAATAATTTGTAGATTCCTTATGTTTTAATATAAAATTAAGATTTTTTCGTATTGGACAATTTTCACAACCCAAAACAAAGGCCACAAGAAACAGGCAGACCCGAAATGCTTTTCATCTCAAATCTGCCCGTCATACCTTCCTGCCCTCATCGCCGAAACGGCTAATCCGGCTGCGAAAAATTCTTTTGTAAATCTTATCCATAATCCTTTTCCGTACCGACTCCCTGTTACTGTCCAGTACCATGTCCCGGGAAATCCCCAGCCATACCTTGGCATTTACAAAGGGCTTTGCCTCGCTCATGCTCCTTTCCTGCAGTCCTGATGGCAGACGGGATATGACAGCGGCGGGAGCAATATCATTAATTTTATTGATGATCTCCTCAAGATTCTGCGTCTCCTCTGTCAGCACATTGGTTCCCCCGATCAGGAGATCCGGCCGGAACCCGGCCAAAGTCTTTTCAAGGATACCCACCTCTTCCTCCGAACCCGCCAATAAATATACCTTTTCCCCTGCGCCGGCCATACGTCTTAAAAACTCCTTTAAAAAAAACAGGTTTTCCACCTCATACCGCCTGCTCACTGATTCTATTCCGGCCGCCTTGAGAATATCCGCATCGCCGCACAGCGTCAGATCCATCCCCTCTATGCAGCGTTTCTCCTCCTCATCGTTCCCTGCCAGCATAAGCATCGGCGTGGTAATGTAGAGTACCGTACTGAGCATCCCACCCCTGAAATAGCTGTTGACCAGAGCCAGAGACTCCTTCAGCGGCCGGTCAGTCAGCTCCACTCCCAAAATATTTATTTTCTGCATATTTACACCATAATTTTCTGTCTGAAACCACCTTTATATCTTGTAAATTATACCAAATTTATGATATAATTGCAATAATATAACAAAGAGAAGACTGAGTGAAAAAGATTCAGCTGGCTCAACAAAGGAGGTGAGTATATGGACATCACTGCATTATCAACATCCTGTTGCCAGGCACAGACCCTGAACCAGGTGGGAGTAGCCATGCTCTCAAAATCTCTTGATTCCATGGAGACAATGGGAAACTCCATGGTAAATATGATGAAATCTTCCATGGAGCTTTCTGTCAATCCTGCCGTGGGAGGAAACATTGATCTCTACGTATAAGCAATAGGGCTGAAGCCTAAGCCTTGAGGGCATAAGGGACAACCACCAGCAGCCCCATATAAAACAGGGCCAATACAACTGCTATCAGCAAAGGGACAGTAACCATATTGTCCCTTTGCTGTTTTCTGTCCTTCCATACAGCCCGGAGGCTGTCTTCCCTTTTTTCGTTTTTTGCAATCCAGACCAGTACGCATCCGGCCAGGGCCGTCGTAACCGCGGCCACGATCAGGCTGACACTGATGGCGGCCAGCAGCATCTCCCTGGTCAGTGCAGCAGCGGCTGCTCCGCCGCTTCCGGTTCCCTCCGCAAGCCGGTTGGAGACATACATCAGGCATACCTGGCTGGAATTGAACACCGTGTGGAACAGCACAGAACTCCATAGACTGCCCGTGGCCTCCACCAGGAGAGCTACGATCAGCCCGATCACAAAGGCATATGCAGCCTGGTTGAAGTTCAGATGCATCAGCGAAAAGAGCAGGGCCGACAGCAGAATGGCCTGCAGCGCTGTACCGGATCTTTTATAGCCCTGATACAGGATTCCCCGGAAGACAAATTCCTCGCTGAGCGGGGCGATAAACCCTATGACTAGGAGCATAAGCGGAAACGGAAGCAGCAGAATGTCTCCGCTCATTGCCGCAACCGTATTGTCAACAAAAAGCATGGATACGGCATTGACCACCACTGTCAGGGGCATGGCAAGATAAGTAAAAAGGCAGATCATAAAGACAGTAGATATTCTGATTTTATGAAATCCTGCAAGCTTCCATACATTCTCTCCGGCCAATACGGTTCCCCCCATGGCCGGTATCAGTATCATAGCCTGGCTGAGTATGAAGTTGGAAACCATCCCCAGCCGGAACACCGGGCTCAGCACATTCAAAAGAACAATAATTATAAAATGCAGAAGTATCATTGCCAGAAATATCCAGTTTACCTTTTTACTCTTCATCTGTCCTTTTAACTCTCCATCATAAAATGTACTAACTTTGTAATATCCTCCGGCTCGTATGCAATCAGCTCCAGCTCATTTATGGTTCCGTCAGAAAAAAGCTTTGCCATGGATACATACTGAGACAGCTTGGATTTCAGATTCAGCCTGTCCCCCTCGCCGGTGACCAGCTCTACCTTGCCCTTGCACTGGTCGATCACCTTGAAAAATTTATCAATGTCTGTAATATTCTGTACTTTCATAATAACTCCTCCTATTTTCCTGCCATATGGCATAGTTTACACCATGATTATACTTGCATCTGGCGGTCAATGCAACACTTTCATGGCAAATCAGTTCAGACGGATGCACTTTTCTGCTATGGTGATCCTGCCTGCCTTCAGCAGGTTTCCCACAGCCCGCTTAAATTCATTTTTACTCATCTGCAGCTCCCTCCTGATGGTCTCCGGGGAAGCCTTGTCATTGAATGGCAGTACCCCATCATAGCTTTGAATGACCTCCATTATCTTCTCCGCGTCCTTTCCGATCTGGAGATAAGCCTTCTCTCTGATACTCAGATCCAGCTTGCCATCCTCCTTCACAGCAGTGATCCTGGCCGTGACCATATCCCCTACCGCCACCTGCCCATACATCTCCTTCATGGGAATCAGGCCCGAATAGGTGTCTTCTACAGCCACAAAGGCTCCGAAATTACTACTGATCTCATAGACACGCCCCTGTACTCTGTCATCCTTTTGAAAGCTGCCGTCCTTTTTCAGATAGGGGTACAGCTTCATAGTGGCGCATAAGCGGTCTGATTTGTCGATATACAGGGCTGCCAGACACTCCTCTCCCTCCTTCACCCTCCTGGTCTGCTCCCTGAAAGGAAGAAGCAGCTCCTTTTCCAGTCCCCAATCCAAAAAGGCTCCTATCTTCCCCACCTGGGATACCCTCAGAAGCCCCACCTGGCCCAGCGTTATCCCGGGCTGATTGGCGGTAGCTATCATCCGGTCTCTGGAATCCCTGTAGATAAATACCCTGAGCCTGTCCCCTGTCTTTGTCCCCTCCGGCACCTGCCTGATGGGGAGCAGCACCTTCTCACGGACATCCGTCTCCTCATCTGCCAGATAAACTCCAAAATCCACCCTCTTTACCACTGTCAAATCCTGTATTTCTCCCAGTCTGATCATCTCTGTCCTTACTCCTTTTCCAGTCCGGCGGTTTCAGCGCAGGCAAATTCCGCCACGCAGTAAATCTGCCCCTTCCGGTCATTCAATGTCACAACGCATACATTTCCTCCGCCCTCATGCAGCACCGGACATATCACATCTCCCAGCACTGCCTGCCTCTTGTATTCTGCTCGCATCTGCCTTATTTCAACCCCGTCAGGCAGATACTCCATGGCAATCCTGATATACTGTCCATTATTCACATGGTGATTCATATCCAGGTGGCGGCGCTTTATCTCTATCTCCCTCCAGGCCTTTCCCGGGCCAGACGGAATCGGGATCTTGCGAGGTGCATAATCCATAGGCAGCTTCCCTTCCGGCACATAGGCCCCCGCCATTTCCTCTGACACCCTTACGGGACACCCCTTTTCCGTGTCCAACAGGGTCCACAGGGTATTGCCCCAGGCCAGCCGCTCCCCTTCCTCTGTCTGCATCAGAAAGTTGCGACTGCCGAAATATCCTCTGAAATCATAGGGAACCGTTCCTATCCTCACCCTTTCGCCAAGCCTCGGATACCGGCCCACTACGATCTGCCAGGCAGAAAGGACCCAGACCTGCCGCCGTTCTGCCATATATCCCATTCCCATGCCAACGTCCTCACCATGGAAGGTACAGCAGTCCTGGAAATAATCCAGCAGGGATTCCAGTCTCAGTCTCCCACTACTGTCCACCTCACTATAGCGTATCCTGCCGGCAAACTCATACATCCTAAGCCCTCCCTTTTCATTCCTCCAGACCTGTGAGTCATCTGCCCCGGCCTGCTGCGGACCCCCACATTACCACTTCGGAATCTCTATTATAGCACAGCCCAAATCTTTACTGCAATATGTCTGAAACATACAGAAAAACCAATGAGGAATACAGCGCTGTCCACTACACAGCACGTAAGGCCATCGTATACTGCCCAAACAAATTGACACCCTCCTCCCGCCCATGATAATATTTGTTTAAGTAATATTATAATATGGAAGAAAGGAAGGATTTTAAAATGATGAGAAAAAAATGGCTCGCAGGGCTGTTGTCCCTTGCCATGTTCCTCACGCTCCCCTCCGTGTCCTATGGTGCTGACACCGCCCATGGGAACGGGACGGATGCAGACGGCGAAACCCGGACGGAACAGGGCGGCAGTACAGCAGCCGCATCTGACGAAACTCCGATTCTCCCCACGGACCTGGCCGTGGGCAACACGGAAACTGCCGAAGCCCCGGAAACCACACTGGTGAATATTGCCAATCGGTGTACCGTTACAGTGGAAGCCGAACAGACATCCCAGGGTAAGGGAAAGGGCAATCTGACAGATGGTGACCCTGCCACCATCTGGGTCAAGGATGGGGGCGGTTTCCCGGCCACAGCCACCTTTGCCCTGCCCGAACAGGCAGGCCCGGTAAAAAAGGTAGTGGCCAAATTTGAAAGCGGCCACTCTGCCTGGTCTGTGGATGTTGCCCTGAGCGCAGACTCCCAGACTGTGAACACCCAGGCCGGCGTAAGCTTTGATAACGTCTATGAATATAGCTTCGACCAGGCCCGGGAGGCCCGGCAGATCACGCTCACCCTGAGCAACCCTGCCGACAGCTCAAAAGAAAGCGCAAGCTTCTGGCCTGCCCTGGCCGAGGTGGAAATCTGGACAGAGGAGGCAGCCGGAGACAGCTCCGATTTACTCGAGGTGGCAGCCCAGTCTGTGATTACTGTTCCCAGCAAGGCTGAAGACTCCGGAAAGCTGGTGGACGGCAATCCTGCCACCATGTGGGTGGCCTCCGCAGATGCCTGGCCTTCCAACATTGATTTCCAGCTTCCCGGCAACCTGCTGATCAAAAAGGTGGAAATAGACTTCGAAAAGAAGGCCAACGAAAGCCGCACCATGAATGTGCAGCTCAGCCGTGCGGTCAACGGAGTCACCTCCGATTATCAGGCCCTGAACGAAACAGCCATCACCCAGAACATGAACCAGACTCTGGCCTACACCCTGGAGGAGGCACAGCGGATGACCCATCTGCGGATCACGCTCAGCAGCCCCAGCCCAGCCACCATGTGGCCTGCCATGGCTGAGGTACGGATCTATGCCGTAAATGAGGAAATTTCTTTAGAGAGCTTCAGCAATATTGCAGAACATGCCAAGGTCACCTCACTGGGCGGAACCCATAACCAGGCTGACAAGGGCAAGCTCACAGATGGTGATTATAACACTTGCTACGAATTCTCCGCAGACAGCTTTGCCGATCTGGCCGGGAGGAACGAGGCTGCCTGGGTGAATCTGGACTTCAGCGGAAACCAACAGGTTGCAGGCTTCGAGGTGGCCTTTGAAAATGTCAGTGACAATGCCACCTTTACCTATGATATCCTGGGCAAGGCAAAACGGGACTCCCAATGGACCACCTATGTGACCAATGCACAGGCCACCCGCACAGGGGACACCTGGAAAAACCAGCACAAGCTGAGCTTTCTTTCCGGCATGAGCCAGGTCCGCATCCAGGTAACAAACTGCTCTGACACCTCCCTGAAGCCCAAGCTGGCTGAGGTGAAGGTCTTCGGAGAATACACCGCGCCCGCTACAGATGCCAGCAGCATCGCCTGGGAGAAGCCTATTCACTCCAATAACAACGCCGCCACTGCTTATCTGGCGAACGACGGCAATGATGCAACCAGCTGGCAGGCCAACATGTACCCTGCCTATGTGGATATCGACCTGGAGGAGAACTACAACCTCTCTGAGATCCGGGTGGTAACCCCTTCAGAGGGTTATTCCCAATACAGCGTTTACACCAGTATGGACGGCAGAGACTTTGATCTCATCGGCGAAAAGCAGAATAAGGAAGCCTGCGCCGCGGGGGGAGACAGGTACACCACAGATAAGGAGGCTCGTATCGTCCGCATTTATCTGGAATATTATTCCGCTTCCACCCAGCCTCAGCTCTGCGAGGTAAGAGTGGTGGGTACCGCTTCCGGAACAGAGGTACAGAAGACCCCCGCTGTCAATATTACTGATTTTGCAGACAGCGAATATAATGTTGAAATCACCAGCGACCATGCCATCGAGGAGGTAAGAGCCATCATCGCCCGTAACGTAGGCGCGAAATATACCGACTGGTTCAGCTTTGAGGTGGCAGAGCAGGAGAACGGCTGGGACTACTTCACCCTTTCCGATGAAAACGGAAAGATCAAGGTGAGAGGAAACAATGGCGTGTCCCTGGCTACCGGTGTGAACCACTACCTGAAATATTTCTGCAATGTACATATTTCTCAGGTTGGCTCTCAGATCACAATGCCGGCAGCGGTGATACCTGTGGGAACCACTGTACATAAAGAAACCAAATATCCCGTCCGCTATGCCTACAACTACTGCACCCACTCCTACTCCATGGCCTTCTGGGGCGAGGAGGAATGGCAGCAGGAGATCGACTGGCTGGCATTGAACGGTGTCAACCTGGTATTGGACATCACCGGACAGGAGGAGGTATGGCGCCGCTTCCTTATGGAGGTAGGCTATACCCATCAGGAGGCCAAGGATTTCCTGGCCGGCCCTGCCTACTATGCCTGGGCTTACATGGCCAACCTGACCGGCTTCGGCGGCCCTATCCATGATACCTGGCTGGAGGAAAGGGTAGATATGGCACGTCAGAACCACCTTACCATGCGCAAGCTGGGCATGGATGTGGTACTTCAGGCTTACAGCGGCATGATACCCATCGACCTGGGAACCAAGCACCCAGAGCTTTCCGGCGACATCATCGCCCAGAATTTGTGGTGCTCCTTCCGCCGTCCTGACATGCTGAAGACCAACACTGCCACCTATGATGACTATGCGGAAAAATTCTATCAGGCACAGGAGGAGGTATTTGGCAACACCACTCGCTTCTATGCCACCGACCCCTTCCATGAGGGCGGCAATACCGGGGGCATGTCACCCACCACTGTGTCCAGCGCCCTTCTGGACAGCCTGATCGCATACGACAGCGATGCTGTCTGGGTCATCCAGTCCTGGCAGGGCAATCCCACCAATGATCTCTTAGCGGGGCTCAGAACCGGTACAGACCGCAGGGAGCACGCGCTGGTGCTGGATTTATATGCTGAAAAAACGCAGAACTGGAAAACCTACGGAGTGGATACGGACAATGACGGCCTGAAGGAATTTTCAGATACCCCCTGGGTCTTCTGCCAGCTCAACAACTTCGGCGGGCGCATGGGACTCCATGGACATCTGGATAATGTGGCCAAGAACCTTCCGGCTGCAGCAAACCAGGCCAAGCATCTGGCAGGTATCGGCATCACGCCGGAGGCCAGTCAGAACAACCCTGTATTATACGACTTTTTATTCGAGACAATCTGGGTAGACGATGCCTCACAGCCTCTGGCTGAAATCAGCCTGACAGAGTGGCTGACCGACTATGCTACCCGCCGCTACGGAGCAGAAAACGCCAATGCCGCAGAGGCAATGCATATACTGGCCGAAACAGTATACAAGGCTTCTCTCAACATGAGAGGCCAGGGTGCGCCGGAATCGGTTATCAATGCCCGCCCGGCTCTGACCATCAACGCCGCCTCCACCTGGGGCAACGCTATAGTGGGTTATGAGAAGACAGATCTGGAGGAGGCAGCCCGACTGCTGCTTTCGGAATATGACATTCTCTCCTCCAGCGATGCTTATCTCTATGACCTTGCAGATATATTAAAGCAGGTGCTGTCCAACACCGCGCAGGAGATCCACCGTGACATGGCAGCGGCCTATAATGCCAGGGATCTGGAGGAGTTCACAGCCCAGTCAGACAGGTTCCTGGAACTGATCGCGCTGAATGAACAGATCTTGGGCAGCAGAAAGGAATTTCTTTTCGGCACCTGGACTACCAATGCTCTGGAGCTTGCGGCCAATGCAGATGATTTCACAAGGAATCTGTATCTGTTTAATGCCAAAGCTCTGGTGACCACATGGGCCTCCTATAATCAATGCCAGACCGGCGGATTAAAGGACTATTCCAACCGTCAGTGGGCCGGCCTGACCAATGATTTCTACAAGGCCCGCTGGGAGATGTGGATCGAGCACTGCAAAAATACACTGAGGGACGGCCAGCAGCCCAGCATAAACTGGTTTGAGTGGGAATGGGCCTATGCAAGAAGCAATAAGGAATACTCCAACCAGCCAAACGGCGCAAACCTGAAAGAACTGGGGCAGCAGGTTATGGAAAACTTCCTTTTACCCCCTCCGGGGCCGGAAGCCTCCGACAAATTTGACATTGATCCTGCATCTACAACTGCAACAGCAGGCAGCTCACAGAGCGGTGAAGGACCGGAAAAAGCCCTTGATAACGACAGCGGTACCCTGTGGCACACTGCATACGGAGGAACGGATGCCGCCAACCGCTGGATCACCATTGACCTGGGTACTGTACAACAGGTTAACGGCCTGCGCTATTTGCCCAGACAGAGCGGCACCAACGGCAACATTACCTCCTATCGCATCGAGGTGAGTACAGACGGAAGTACCTGGCAGTCGGCGGCTACGGGAACCTGGGAAAATAATTCCTCCTGGAAGGCTGCTTTCTTCGAGCCCATGGAAGCCCGGTACGTAAAGCTCACTGCAGTGGCCTCTGCATCCAACTTTGCTTCTGCTGCCGAGATCCGCATTACTGCTCCCGGGGAGCCCGATCCGGAGCCCACACCCGATCCGGAGCCCACACCCGATCCGGAGCCCACGCCCGATCCGGAGCCCACGCCCGATCCGGAGCCCACGCCCGATCCGGAGCCCACGCCCGATCCGGAGCCCACGCCCGATCCGGAGCCTACTCCTGATCCGGAGCCTACTCCTGATCCGGAGCCGGAGCCGCCTGTGATCAAGAATTTTCCTTTTACAGATGTGGAAAAGCTGGAAGGAAATTGGAAATATGAAAGCATTAAATACGTTTACAACAAGGATATCATGGGACCTATTACAGGCACCTCCGAATTCCAGCCCAACCGCCCTCTGAGCCGATCCATGTTTGCCACAGTGCTCTATCGTATGGCAGGATCACCTAAGACTGAGTTCGAGAATAAATTCTCGGATGTCGCATCAGGAAAGTGGTACAGTGAGTCCATCATCTGGGCCTATAAAATGAAGATCGTATCGGGATATACGGACGGAAGCTTTGGTATTAATGATAATATCACTCGTGAACAGATTGCAAAGATGCTTTACGAATATGCAAAAACCTCCAGGTACGACATCAGCGCCCGAAATGATCTGAGCACCTTTACGGATGAGACAAGCGTAAGCGGCTGGGCCACAGAGTACATGCAGTGGGCTACCGCAGTGAAGATGATCACCGGTAAACCCAACGATGACCAAAAGACCTATCGCCTTGATCCCAAGGGGGCTGCAACCAGGGCAGAATGCGCAGCAATGCTTATGCGTTTCCAAAATCAATATGAGAAATAAGCCTGCAGGAAGCAGGGCTTTTGCCCTATAAAATATCTGCCCGGCTGGAACAAGGAAAACGACGGGAATATCAAAACTGATATTCCCGTCGTTATTTCATGCATATCTGAGGAGTACCTACAAAGGGAACAGCCATACTGAGTCATTTCCTCAGTACGGCTGTTCCTGTCCAGCTGCTTATTATTCCTGGTTGTTTGTTATTGTGCCTGATACTTCTGCAAAAACATTGTCAGCATCTTGGCGCACTCTGCCCTGGTTGCAGCTCCCTTAGGATCCAGGCGGAAGGTGCCGTCTCCGTTAGGCTTTCCGCTGATCATACCTGCGTCCACTGCCCACTTCATATAATTTACTGCCCAAATACCCACCTTATTTGTATCAGTAAAGCTATCCAGCACAGCTGCTCCGCTGATATCATAGTTCTGGGTCTTTGCATATTCATACAGCATCTTGGCAATCTGCTCTCTGGTAATGTTGTCCGTTACACCATAGCTTCCATCACTCAGTCCGCTTACAATTTTCTTTTCAGCAGCCCAGAGGATTGCACTGGTATAATACTTGCCTTGCTTTACATCGCTAAATTTATCTGTGTATGCTACCGCAGGGGTTTTTGCCATACGATGCAGCACGGTTGCAAACATGGCACGATCCAGCTTTCCGTCAGGATTAAATAATGTGGTTCCTGAAATACCGTTCATGATGCCGTTTTCATACACATATTTTACATTGTCATATTTCCAGGCTCCGGACTGCTCTGGTATATCTGTGAAGGGCCACGCCTTAGGTT
>JALESH010000054.1 GCA_022781985.1 Lachnospiraceae bacterium
ATCCCGAAGGCTCTGAGAGCGTACTGCACAGAAGAGGTGATCCCCTCCTTAGGATCTGTCAGTGTTCCGTCCAGGTCAAATAATAAAGATTGAAATCTCATCTGTACCTTTACTCCTTCTGCTGATACTTTTCCAGGAACATCCTCAGCATCTTTGCGCACTCCGCCCTGGTGGCCTGGCCTCTGGGATCCAGTCTGTAGGAGCCGTCCCCATTGGGCTTGCCGCTGACCATTCCGGCATCCACCGCCCACTGCAGATAGCCCTCTGCCCAAGCACTGACGGAGGCCTTGTCCGTAAAGCCCTCCAGGGAGGCTCTTGCCTCCGTGTCATAGCCCTGTGCCTGGCCGAAGAGACAGAGCATCTTGGCAATCTGCTCCCGGGTAATGTTGTCGTTGACTCCGTAGCTGCCGTCACTGTAGCCGTTTACGATTTTCTTATCATTGGCCCAGATGACAGCGCTGCTGTACCATCTGCCGGCTGCCACATCAGTGAATTTGGGCTTATAGACTGCCTCAGGCTCTCCCGCCATTCGATAGAGCACCGTCGCAAACATGGCACGGGTCAGGGGCTGGTCAGGCCGGAACAGATCACTGCCTCCCACACCGCCCATCAGACCATTCTTATAAACAAATTTAATATTTTCATACTTCCAGTGGCCTGCAACAGCCTCCACATCCGAGAAGGGCCATTTCTCATCCGGGATGCTCGCTGCCTTCTTCACCGCCAGGGTGACTTCCGCCTCTGCCGGATTATAATTCCGGCTATCCTCCGGCATAAAAACGATCCCATAGGCTGTAATGCCGCTGTCTGCCGCCCCGGGCCTTGCCGCCGGATCCTTCCATACAAAGCTTCCGGCCACAGCTGCGTCCCGTCCTGCCCCTCCTGCTCCGTTGCCGTGGAGCACACTGCCCCCGGTCAGCACAGAGGCACTCAGAGCCTCTCCTTCGGTGATCTCCGAAGCAGCAGGCAGTACAGCGATATAGGGAGTGGCTTTGGCCACGCTGATGGCCACGGTTCCCTCCAGTCCCAGATAGTCCGGATCATAGGGGGTAAATATCCAGCCAGCTTCTGTCGTTCCCACTCCCGGCACGGATGAAGGCGCCTTCCAGAGCAGGCTGCCCTCCACCTCTGTATCGGTTCCACTCTCCACAAACACTGCCGGACGGAAGGACAGCCCGGATAAGGCCTCCCCATAGGTCAGCTCGCTGTTCCTCAGGGCCACTGCCGATCCCTCCTTCAGAGCCGTGGGTTTACGGTCTGTCAATGTAAGATTTATGGCTGCAATGGCATCCGCATAGTTCCGGGTGGTTACTGTCACCCTGATGCTTCCCGCATCTCCTGCCTCTCCTCCGTCCACCCGATAGGACAGAAGCCCCGATGGCGTAACAGATGCGGATGTGACAAAGGCCGGATTCTCTGCAGAGGATACAGAATAGGACACAGTGCCGCAGTCTGCCGGAAGCTGACCCTCCAGCAGCTCTGCCAGGTCGATGCTGTCCTCTCTGCTCTCCGTATACAGATAGCTTCTGCTTACAGCCTCTATGGCCGGAGCAGCAGCCTTATGGATCCTTCCTGTGGATGTGGTGTAGGTGCTTTCTTCCAGTATATAATTTGCAGCCGCCGTCCCCTGCAGGGCTGCCGTAACCCGGATAGGTTTATTGCTGCCTGCATCGGCATCCTCAAATTCTGCTGAAGCAGTGTAGTCTCTCCCCAGGCTCAGGGCTACATCCCGGCCTTCCGCAGTAAATGTGATGCCGCTTACCGTAACCCCTGTGGTTCTGCCATCGTAGGTCTTGGTGGCTCCTGCCAGGCTCACCTCTCTGATCTGAATGACCTGCAGCTCGGGGGATGGGGATCCTCCCCGGGAATACCTGTCCTCCTCCAGCACCGGCCCGTTGCTGAAGGACACACCGCTGGCGGACACCCGGTTTTCCACCGGATGGGAGGTCAGGAAGGACATGCCTGCTATTTCAGTTGCAGATCCTGCCAGCAGCCAGTCCCTGCTCTCGAAACCGGAAACCGCACCGGAGCTGCCGCCCAAGGGATCATTCCAGGTCACATCCACACCATACCAGCCGCCGTCCACCTGTACATAATTCCACATATGGGGCTCTCCTGCCGAGGAAGCTGAGTTCCTTGCCTGCCCATCCACCAAAACACAGGGAATCCCTGCCCCATCACAGAGTACCTTAAAAGCCTTGGCATAGGCTTCACATACCGGGCCATCGGTTGATGCGCGTCCCTCCAGGGCACAGATGCATTCCCGGCAGTCATTGGCAATATTGTTCAAATTACTGCTTCTGTTATATTCGTTGGATCCGGTCAGCCAATCATTAAAAAAAATAAGCTTTTCCTCTGTGCTCCCGGAGCCTGCCATAGACAACAGGCTTTCCACCCTGCTGTCCCGCAGCTCTATACTGGAAGCGATCTCCCCCTCCCTCCGGTATTTTTCAGCCCGAATATCAAACCCCCCCTGGCTGGTCTCTCCCTTCAGCATAAAGTAGATAGAAACGGTATAGGTCCAGCCCGACGCATTGTTCCCCTTGCCGGAAGCAGTATACCCTGAGACAGTTTCCCCCGAGAGCCAGAAGACCTCCGGATGATCCCTGTCGAAGGCATCATAGGCTGCCCTGATATAGGGTACATAGCTCTGATAGACCTGATAGGCCGCTCCGCTGATTTCCTCCCTGGCGGCAACCGTTCCCGTCACCTCTGCCACCGGAATGATATGACTGTCAGCTGCAAAATAGCTGCTCTCTATGAGATAATCCTCTGTTCCATCGTTGTCGGAGGCCTCCACCAGGGTATCGTAGAATGCTCTGATCTCCGCCGCATCCGTCAGATCCAGCCTGTCGATCCATTCCACGGCCCGGTCTCCCAGCTCCACCTGCCCCCCGGCCAGTCTGACCATTCCCCCGGGCATGGCGGAGGACTCTGATGCCGGCATCTCAAACCATTCCTCCAGTTCTACGGCCTCCGGCTCTTCTGCACTGCCGCCAGCCGCCTTCTCCTCTGCGGCCGCCAACGCCCCTGCCCCCCGGGAGGCCGCTCCCAGGGCAAAAGAAGCTGATAAGGCCAGCATCAGCACTCCCTTTCCTATTATTTTCCGTTTTTTCCTGTTCTTCATCCCATCCAATCCCCTTTCCTCTGCGCCTGCAGTTCCTTCTGACTTATATCTGCCTGTAATTATACCAGATTTCTGCAGAAAAGAAAACAGGAATCCTTGCCGTGGAGTCCTGTGCAGGGAGTTTTCATTTTCATTGAGGAAAAAACCCGGGTATGCTATAATTATAATCTATAATTATAATAAAGCAAAAGAAATCCCTGTCAGAAAGGAGCTGACCCACTATGAAAATCCGAGGAAAGATCCTGATTTTATCTCTGCTGCCACTGACCCTGGTAGCCATAGAATCCCTGCTTTCCATATATCTGAAAACCAGGAGCGACAGAGTGCTGTCACATAATATCATGGGAAGTATAGGACGCATTATGGGCATCACCTGGGTAATTACCCTTCCGGTGGTTCTGATCACGGTATACCGCCTCACCTCTTCCCTGAAACGCACCATGAAGATCATTGAGGCTGCTGCCAGGGGTAATCTGACCGTGGAATTCCTTCAGAAGGATCTGGCCCGGAAGGATGAGATCGGCAACATCGCTAGGGCGGCCGGAAGACTCCAGCAGTCCCTCAGGGACATTGCGGGCGGCCTGCAGCAGACCACCATATCCCTGCTTGAGACCTCCCGGGATCTGGAGCAGATGTCACTGCAGACGGGAGAGGCTGCAGACAGTGTGGCCAGAGCTGCCGGAGACATCGCTGCCGGCTCTACCACCCAGGCCGATGCTGCAGGGAATATTACCGGCAGTATGCAGAGCGTCACTGAAGCTGCGGAGGACTCCTCCCGGGCGGTTACCCGTTTCCGGCAGATCATGGGGGACATAAGGGAACTGGGAGATCAGGGGATCCGCGCAATGGAAGAGCTGGGGGATTGCCGCCCAGACCAACCTGCTGGCCCTCAATGCCTCTATCGAAGCTGCCAGAGCCGGTGAGCAGGGCAGGGGCTTTGCAGTGGTGCGGAACAGATCAAGGCACTGGCCGAGCAGTCCGGCAGCTCTGCCGTACAGATCGATGTCGTCATCCTGCAGCTGCTGGCCGAATCAGGAAACACAGTGGAGACCATGACCCAGGCCTTGGCAATGATCGAGGCTGAGAATAAGCTGATTGCAGATACCCACAGCATATTTGAGCAGGTACAGGGCGGAATCTCCGGCTCCGGAGACAGCATCCATGCCATAAAATCCCATAGCGACAAGCTGGAGAAGGCACAGAGCAATATTATGGATGAACTGAGCAGCCTGTCCGCACTGGCTCAGGAGAATGCTGCCTCTACAGAGGAGGCTGACGCCTCTGCAGAGGAGATGTCTGCTGCCATCCACACCATGGCGGAGCATGCCCTGACACTTAAAGCCATGGCAAATGACATGAAAGAGAGGATTGCTGTTTTCCAGATGGGCTGACAGCCTTTTTGACAAATCTGCCTGTTATTTTTCAGCCCTCCTCTCTCCTGCTGCCATCTCCTTCACCCTTGCCAGCCCCCTGCTCACCGGCGGCAGACTGATCAGCACCAGCGTAGCCGCCGCCTCCAGGCCGATATAGGAACCATTGTAGACAAGAGAATAAACCGGTGCCGACATGTTATAGTCTGCTGCATAGCTGCCAAAAAATATCAGGCCGGACAAAAAGGCAAAGAAATACCTGCCCAGCACCCCTGCGATATATCCCTTTACCATTCCGTTTCTGGCTTTTGAAAATATCCCGGACAGCCCCAGTGCGCCAAAGGCAAATATATAATCTGTCAGCATCTGGGGCAGGCTGATGATATAAGGATCTACAATGAGCTGCAAAAAGCCATAGGCCACTGCCGTCATCAGGCCTGCCCTTAAACCAAACCAATAGCCTGTTAAAGAGATGAACAGCATACTCAAAAGCGTCACGCTTCCCCCCATGGGCAGATCCACCACCTTGATCATGGAGGTCACCATAGCCAGTGCCATGGCCATGGCTGAGAACGCAAGCTGCCTGGCGCTGAAGCTCCGCCCCCCTCCTTTTTGACCCGAAATAAAACAGGCCGCCAGAAGAACCACCAGCATGACGGCAATCAGTCCCCCATAGCCCAGTCCGGTAAGCTGATAGGAGCTTCCCCATTCGTCAACCACCTCTGTTACAAAAATAGACATAAAAAAACCTCCTTCACTGTAAATCATAAATCACCGGAAGGAGTATGCCGTCAGATGCCCGATCCCGGATACCTCCTATTTGCAGTGGTAATTCCGGGCCGTAAATGCATCAGTATTTGCGGTCATCAGTGCTTCCCTACGCCGGCATTATCCGGGTCAGGTTATGAGGGTCAGAGCCTGGCGGCTCAATCTCAGCAAGTGCTCCCCTAGCGATTTATTCTGTTTTGTACGCATCCAATATACGATTTTTCTTCCGGATTGTCAAGCTCCTCCTCTCATTACAGCAGGATCTCCTGTCCCAGCCCAAAGGAATAGATCACCCTCTCCTTCACTCTCTTTCCCGTAATCTGAACCAGCGCCCTCTCATAATACTCCAGCTGCTTTCGGTATCTGTCTGTCAGTTCCTGAGGCGCAGAAACCCGATCCGTCTTATAGTCTGCCACCACCAGCTCCCCATCCTCCTCAAAATACACATCGATGATCCCCTGGATCAGCACCAGCTCCTGTGAGGGGAACTTCTCATTCAGCTCGCGGGCGGGCAGACCCAGTACAAAGGGCTGCTCCCTGTAAAGACAGCCCCTTCCCTCAGCCTCCCGCATCCGCCTGGCCAGGCCGGTGTCCAGAAATCTCTCAATAGCAGGGACAGAGACGGCTGCCGCATACTCCCGGCTCAGCCGCTCCTCCTCCACCATTCTCCGGATCTGCCCGCTCACATCCCCCTCCCTGCCAAAGTCCAGCAGCTCCATCACCTTATGGAAGGCATTTCCCCTGGCGGCTCCTCCCAGGATTTCCTCCTCCAGCATGAATTTGGGGATGTAGGGCACCACCGTTTCTTCCTCATACAGTCGGAAGGAATACCTCTCCTCCTCATCCTCCCCCGTCCTTTTCAGCTCTGACACGGTGGTCTTTGTATACAGGTCGGCCAAATTGCTGTGGGGATAGCGCCAGGAAAACAAATCGGACATATGGGCCAGCAGATCCTCGTCCAAACTCACCGGAAAATCCCGTCCCTCCAGCCTCCTTTGGGCGGCTCCGGCCACTGCCTGCTCTCTTATTTTTGCTGTCAGAATATCCTTTTCATCCAGGATTTTCACTGCCAGCACAGACTCTTCTGCCCAGGCCCCCGGCCCATCCAGCCCATATTCTTCCCAGATCGGCGCAAAAGCCCTGTCCCGGGCAAAGGCAGGCAGGATCCAATCCAGATAACAGCCGGCCCCTGTCAGCTCTCCATAGAGGAGCCTTGCCCGGCCGTCCTCACCTGCCCTTCGCATAGCTGCCGGAAGCAGCAGGCCCAGCTTCTTTTCCGGCCTGCTGATGGTTCCGGTCATAATCAGCTTCTCCCTGGCCCTGGTGAGGGCTACATAGAGCACCCGCAGCTCCTCTCCCAGGCTGTCCAGACGCATTTTCTCACTGATCACGTTCTTCCTCAGCGTCTTGCTCTGCAGGCGGGACAGGGCGTCCACATAGTCCACGCCGATCCCCATATCCACATCAGCAATCATTTTCCCACCCGCATCCTGCATGTTGAAGCGCTTGGAAAGGCCGCAGACGAAGCAGATGGGAAATTCCAGACCCTTGCTTTTATGGATGCTCATGATGCGCACCACATCTGCGTTTTCATCCAGGATATTGGCCTCTCCATAATCCACCTCATATTTCTCCAGCTGTTCGATATACCGAACAAAATGGAACAGTCCATAATAGCTGGTCTTCTCAAACGCCGCCGCCTTTTCCAAGAGCATCTGTACGTTGGCCCGCCTCTGTTCCCCTCCGGGCAGGGCAGAGACATAGTCCATATATCCGGTACCGGCTGCCAGCTCCTGTAAAAGCTCATGGATGGGCATATAGACGGTCTTATCCCGAAAGCCGTCCAGACGCTCCAGGAAGGCCGCCGCCTTCCTCCCCAGCCTCTCCCTTTCTGCCTCCGAAGCCTCTCCTGATGCCCCATTCTCCTCCGGCCCGGCCGACTCTGCCGCGGACATCTCCTCCTGACAGGAGCAGTTCCTCCCTTCTGCTTCCTTGGCCAGCTCCTTCAGGCAGAAATACAGCTTCTTTTTCCTCTCTCCGGTGAGGGCTCTGACCAGGGCCGCCTCCCTGTCGGTAAAGCCTCCGAAAAAGGATTTCATCACTCCATAGAGGGGAATATCCTGCTGGGGATTGTCCAGCACCCGCAGAAGCTGCAGCAGGGCCTGTATCTCCCTGGCTGCAAAATAACCCGTCCTGGAGGCCGAATGGGAGGGGATGCCCTCCTCCTTTAAAATACTTTTAAAATCCTCATCCCAGCCTGCATTGGTTCGGAGCAGGATGACGATGTCCTTATAACGAGCCGGTCTCAGCTTCCCTCCCTCCGTCACCGGAAACACTCCCACCAGCTCCCTGATGCGGCAGGCCACTGCATAGGCCTCCTTCTTTCTTTCAGACAGCCTGCGGTTTTCTCCCCCTTCACCGCCGTCCCACTGCAGACCCTCATCTGCTTCCGACTCTTCCTCCTCCGTTCCCTCCTCTTTTTTTATCAGCAGAAGCTCGGTGATATTGGGAGAAGAACCAACCTGCCTCTCCTGCTCCGGATAGGCCGCTCCCGGATACAGGGCCGCTTTTTCATCGTAGACGATTCCTCCCAGCTCCCTGCCCATGATCCGTTCAAAAAGGAGGTTCACGGTCTTAAGCACCTCCTCCCTGCTGCGGAAGTTCTTATGCAGGTCGATCCTCCTGCAGGTATCCGACTCCGGTGTATAGGTCTCATATTTTTCCATAAAGATCTCCGGTCTGGCCAGACGGAATCTATAGATGCTCTGCTTCACATCCCCCACCATAAACCGGTTGAAGTTTCCTGCATCCTCTCCGGAAATACTCCTCAGAAGCAGCTCCTGAACCATATTGCTGTCCTGGTATTCATCGATCAGGATCTCCTCAAAAAAATCCCGGAAGTCCAGGGCCGTCCTGGTAGGCTCATAGCCGCCCTTCTCCCCCCTTTTCACCAGGATGGAAAGGGCCAGATGCTCCATATCGCCAAAGTCAATGATATTTTCCTCCCGCTTTTTCAGATCCAGCGCCCTCTTAAAGGCCAGTGTCAGATCCACCAGCTCACAGACCGCCTCCCTGCTGCCCTGCATGTATTCCACTGCCTTTTGGGGAGAGACAGGAAAATATCTGGTACAGACAGCCTTCAGCGTCTCCTTGATGCCCTTCCGTATCTCCTGCACCACCGTCCTTTTCCATGGCGATACGGAATCATCCTTTTTGGAGGGAAGGCGCCCGAAGGTCATCCCCCGGAACAGGAGGCAGCCCTCCTGATAGCCTTTAACAGCGGCCAGCTTCTCCAGCTTCTCCTCCTCTGCCTCCAGCATCTCCCCATACATATAGGGTCCGTCGGGCTGCTGACAGATGGCAATGCACTCCCTGATCCGATCCAGACAGTCCTGGGCCAGCCTCCTCACCTGCTCCATCCCATACTGCAGGAAGGAACTGGCCTCCAGCTCCTCCGGGGTACGGATATCATAGTCAGCCTTTCTCTCCTCCAGCCACTCCTCGGGCCAGGGATTGCTCTCCGCAAACTGATACAGCCTCAGAATATGCTCTTCGATCCCCCGATCCCGGTTCCCTATGCTGAAATATTCCACACAGCCCAGGAAACCCTCCTCCTTCTCCTGAAATTTTTTTTCCAAAAGCTCCTTCATCACATCCTGCTTCAGCAGCCTCAGCTCCCCCTCATCCGCCACCCGAAAGCCCGGATCCAGCCCGATATCATTAAAATTATTCCGTATGACAAACAGGCAGAAGCTGTCAATGGTGGTGATCTGTGCATTATGAATCAGAGCCGCCTGCTTCTGGAGATGCTCATTCTCCCCGCTCTCCTCCAGCCTGGCCTCAATGGCACGCCCGATCCTCTCCCTCATCTCGGCCGCCGCCGCATTGGTAAAGGTCACCACCAGCAGCCTGTCGATATCCGTACACTTCCTCTCATCGCTGATCATCCTCACGATCCTCTCCGTCAGCACCGCGGTCTTTCCCGACCCTGCCGCCGCTGACACCAGCAGATTCCTCCCATGCTCTTCGATAACCTGCTGCTGCTCCGGTGTATACTCTATTCCCATCCTCTAGTCCTGCTCCTCTCTCATCCTCTCCAAAGCCTCCTCTGGCCCCAGGGCCTCCAGATTCCGGTAGTGATACCCCTCTATCCGTCCGTCAAACCCGCATACCCGGGAAAACGCACAGTAGTCACAGGCGCTGCTGTTGCCCTGTCTGCAGGGGTTCACTGCCATATTCCCCTCCAGGATATCCAGCCCGATCCTTCTCATCTTCCGGCTCACATAGGCAGAGACCGCCCGCAGCTCCTCCTCTGTCAGCACACTGGATCTGGCGCTGCAGCTTCCGTCCTTTTTACGCTCCACAGGAACCACATCGGATCTGTCCGTAAACTCCTTATCCAGTAAACGAATGACGGCATCATCCTTATTCACCGTTCCGGCCATCCTCAGCTCCTTCAGCAGCCTTTCTCTGATTTCCTCCGGCGTCAGCTCCTCCTCGGCCTTCACCATAGGATCTGTCACATGGTAATAAAGCATGGCCGCCGGAACGATCTCTTTCCCGGGATGCATCCTCTTTTCCAGCTGCAGAGCCACATTCATATAGGCTACCAGCTGCAGCTCCAGGCCGTAGTAGACCGCCGCCAGATCAAATCTCCGGTTTCCCGACTTATAATCAATGATCTTCACATAGACATGCCTCTCATCCTCATAAGTATCGATCCGGTCGATCCTGCCCTGCAGCCTCATCCTCTCCTCACCGGACAGAGCGATATCCACCTCCTCCGGCCCCTGGGCCATGGAAAAGGACAGCTCAAATTTTTCCGGCAGGAACATCCCCTTCTTCAGCTGATACTGAAGCGTCATCACCGCCCTTTTTAAAATACGGCGCATCCTTTCTATGGCATATTCGTTCCTGGCCGTGCTGTAAAGCACCGTCTGCCCATAGGCCGCGGCATAGGCATCCAATGCCTCCCCCAGCAGTCTGTCCGCTGCCTCCTCTCCAAAATCAAACCAGGTATGGCCGCTCTCCTCCAGCTTGCCGGCAAACAGATCCAGTACACCGTGAAACACATTTCCCATGTCCACTGCCTCAAAGCCGTATTCCTCCCTTTCCTTCAGAGCCAGCCCATACTGCAGGAAATGGGCATAGGCACAGGAGGCATATTTCTCCAGCCTGCTGACGCTGCCTGCCAGCAGGCTGCCGTATAAAAGCCCTGCGATCTCCTTCCCCAGGGGACTTTCCCTGTATCTGCAGAAGGCAGCCTCCTTCAGCCGCCCCACCACCGGGGCAAAGTCCGGATCCTCTCTGTAGATATGGTATAGGGTGAAAAATCTTTTCTTCACCCCCTCCTCCATAACTCCTGCAGCATAGGAACGCAGCATATCCGTCAGATATCCCAGCCCCGACTGCTTCGTCTTGATCTGCTCCTCAAAGCCTCTCAGCTCCGGCTTTTCCGTCCGTATTCCGGGAAACAGCTTATGTATGGTATCGATCAGGTAGGCCGGCCTGACGCTCTTGCCCTCGTTGTTCACCTTACAATAGGAAAGGCAAAGATGGCGGGAGGGCTTCGTCATATTCAGATACAGATAGAGCCTCTGGATATACATCTGCTGCCTGGGCCCGGGGGCAAGCTCATAAGGGGATTCCTGCAGAAACTCCCTGTCGATGTCCGAAATGATTCCTCCGCTGCCCGCACTCTTAGGGATGCTGCCGTCGTTGATTCCCACGAAAAAAAGCGCCTTGATTTCCTTCAGCCGGGTTCTTTCGATGTCTCCCACCACCACCCTGTCCACATTCTGGGGAATGGTTCCCACCTGGATCTCCTCAAAGCCCGCATCCAGGATGTCCGCAAACTCCCTTGGGCTCACTTTTTCCTCTGACAGCAGGGCATCCATCTGATCCAGCAGATCCATCACCAGCCGATAGATCTGTCCATACTCCCTGGCTCTGGCAGGCTGGTTTTCTGCTTCAAACATCCGCTCATAGGCCGCAAGCTTCTCCTGCACCCTATTTCCGGTAATAAAACGGTACAGCATCCTGATCCGCTCCCCTGCGGTCCCTCCGTTTCTCTCCATCAGGGGGGAAAGCTGCTCCAGCAGGCGGCACCGCAGCTCATTCAGGCGGGAAAGCTCCTCCTCCCCCAGGTCTGCCGGACCGGTAAAAACGGAGAGCCATTTTCTCTTTCTGTCAATGCCGGTGGCCAGCACATAGTTTTCCAGCCTGTCCGTATCCTCCCTGTCAAAGCCTGTGAGCCCGCTTCTTAAATAATGAAAAACACTGCGGTAGGAAAAGTCCTCTCTGATCAGCTTCAGCGCGCTTCTGATATATTCAATAAAGGGATTCAGCCTGATGCCTGTGGTTCTGTCCAGGAAAACCGGGATTTCAAACCGCTCTGCTTCCGCCTCGATATGCCCCGCATAGGTCTCCAGATCTCCTGTCACCACTGCCATATCCCTGTAGCAATAGCCCTCCCGGCGCACCAGCTCCTTCATTCGGATGAATATCTGCCGGATCTCCTCCCCCGGAGAGGAGGCTTCCATCAGATGGATGGCCTCTCCCTCCCCCTCATAAGCCTGCAGGGGATAGCGGAACAGATGGCTTTCCAGATGCTGGAGCTGGGGGCTGCCGGCAAATCTGGGCAGCTCCTTTTTTGCCTCCTCCGGCAAAAAGACTGCCTTTTCAAGAGCTGTTCCTGACTCTGCGGCCAGCCCCTTTAAGGCGGCCGCCGTCCTTTTGCTCAGATAAAACAGCTTCTGCTCCCCATCCGGAACATAGGGATTCCTTTCCCCGCTGTCCATGACTACTGTGACGATGACCTCCCGGGCAAGCTCCATCAGCCTCTGGATGAGCCGGTTCTGGATCGGTGTAAAGCCGGTAAAGCCGTCAAAGGCCACTACACTGTCCCGGATCAGCCGGGACTGGGGCAGCACCCGGCACAGCAGCTCCAGCAGCTCCTCCGTGGTCACATATTTATCCCTGATGAAACCCAGGAAATGTCTGTACAGGACGCCCAGATCCTTCAGCTTACAGTGGAGGGCGCTCCGCCTTTTGGCATACTCCGTCAGCTCCTCCAGCTCCTTTGGCCCGATACCGTACTGCATAAATTCGGAGATCGCCGACTTTACCTCGTGGATATAGCCGATCTTATTCAGATTGCTGCCGATAACCGGCAGCTCCTCCCGGACGCCCTCCGCCACCTTCCTCAGGATCAGACTCTTTCCCGTATCATCCAACACCAGCCGGGCATTGGCACCCACCTCCTCCAGGATCCTGTGGGACAGCCTGCCGAAGCTCAGCACATCGATATTCATGATCCCCCTGCTGGGGTGCGCCTTTACCAGATCCATCTGGGTCTGCATAGTAAACTGATCGGGAACAATGACAAAAAAATTGGTATCCGGCTCTGCCATGGCACGGCCCACGATCTCTTTGTGCAGGCTGGTGCTTTTGCCTGCCCCGGATGCTCCGAAATAAAATCTTAATGACATGTACGGCTCCTTTCAGATTCAAAGTCAGATAAACTCCATCATCTCCCTCACCGAGCTGAAGATCAGATGGGGCTTGACAGAGGACTTCTCTGCATCTGCGAGACTGGCCTCCCCGCTGAGTACAAGCACGCTTTTCAGCCCATTGTTCCTTCCTGCGGCTATATCTGTATACAGCCTGTCCCCCACCATGGCAGTCCTGCTCCTCTCTGCCCCGGTACGCTCCAGCAGATAGTCTATGATCTCCCCATTGGGCTTTCCGATGATCCTGTCAGGCCACCTTCCGGCGGAAGCATGGATGAAGGCATGGATCGCCCCGATATCCGGAATAAATCCACTCTCTGTGGGGCAGTTATAGTCGGGATGGGTTCCGATATAAGGCAGCCCCTCCCGGACGAAATCACAGATCCTGCACAGTTTTTCATAGTCCAGGGAGGTATCAAAGGCAGTCACGGCCACCTCTGCCCTCCTCTCCTCCAGAATAATTCCCCCTTCCTGAAACTCCTTTCTCAGCATGGGATTTCCCAACAGAAATACCCTTTTGCCCGGATAATGCTTCTTCAGAAAGTGAATCGTAGCCTGCCCTGATGTAAGGATCCGCTGCCGGTCTGTATCCAGCCCCATCCTCCTGAGCTTCTCCGCATACACCTCCGGGCTCCTGGAGGAATTATTCGTCAGAAAGATATAGCTTTTCCCCGCCTTTTCCACCCTCTCCAGAAACTCCCTGGCCCCATGGATCCACTGCTCCCCCAGATAAATGGTCCCATCCATATCCAGGGCATAGCACTCCACTTCCTTTAACAGTCCTTCTCTGTCTTCATTTACTGTCATGGCCTGCCCCTCCGTCCTTTCCCCAATCTTCCTCCTCTGGTATTGTACCATACCCTAAATCACCTCCCGGTAAACTCTCAGCACATTTCCGGAAAAAATCTTTTCCATATCCCCCTGTCTCATACCCCGGTTCTCCAGAGCCTCTGCAAGCCTTGGCATATAAGAATAATCCGGCAGCTCAGAGGGTGTGGGGATGCCGTCAAAATCACTTCCCAGGCCCAGACATTCCACCCCTCCCACTCGGATGATATGCTCAGCATGGGCTGCCACTGCCTCCAATGTGTCCGGGACGGGCTGCCCCATGGCTGCCTCCGCCAGAAAATCCGAACAGAAGTTCAGCCCAATCACTCCTCCCCTCTCCGCCAGCCTCCTTATCATATCATCTGTCAGATTCCGAACCCATGGGCAGACCGCCCTGGCATTGGAGTGGCTGGCCACAAAGGGCTTACCGGTGACCTCCAGGACATCATAGAAGCCCCTGTCAGACAGATGGGAAACGTCTATGATCATGCCCATGCGCTCCATTTCAGCTACAAGCTCCCTTCCCCTTTCTGTCAGGCCATGCTCCATATCCGCTTTTTTGTAAAGAAGGGCTCCATCCCCGTCCGGATGGGAGAAAGCCTGCGCAGAAAAGGCCGGATATCCGATTTCATTGGGATAGTTCCAGGTCAGCGTCATCATCCTCACCCCCAGACGGTAGAGATTCCTGAGCTGAGCCGGGCTTCCCTTACAGACACCGCCCTCCTCCACCGTCAGCAGGGCAGATATCCTCCCCTCCCTCCTGTTTTCCTCAATATCTCCATAGCTGCGGACCGGTGCGATGAGGTGTGAGTTTGCAGCCAGCTCCTCATAATAAAGATCCGCCATCTCCAGAGCCTCCTCCATGGGGTCTTCCGCCCTTTCCCTGTTGACAAACAGGGCAAAATTCTGCAGCAGTGCGCCTCCTGCCTTCAGCTTTTTCAGGTCTATGTGACCTGAATTTTCATACAGGCTCTCCTGGCTTCCCAGCTTTTTCTTCCGATACAGCTCCGATATGGTATCACAATGCATGTCTGCAAACTTCATACTCCAAATCCTCTCATTTTACGCATATTTGAAAATCCAAGTATCTTTCTATTCTATTCTCTCTGCTGCGCCTGTATCCCCCGGCTTCCGCCCTTCGAATATGTGCTTTATCTGCATCCTCATCCGCCTGTAAAATCTGCCCGCCCTATCCCGGGCACTCTGGCCTGGGATAAAGCGGGCAGGAAGATTCAAACACGCTCTAATCGATTATGGCTGCTTCTTCTGCGTCTTTCTGGTTCCGCCCAGATCCACGCAGGTATCGGAAGGCTCGTCCTCGTCAAAGGTATAATCCTTTCCCGGCAGGACAGCATTCAGAAAAATACCCGTAAGGGCGCCGACGGCCAGCCCTGAAAGGCTGATCGCCATATTTCCCGCATGGAACACAATAGCGCCTGCATTGCTGAAGTTGATGCCAATGGAAAGCACCAGGATAAGGGCTGCAATGATCACGTTCCGACTCTTGGAAAAATCCACCTGATTTTCCACCACATTCCGCACACCTACCGCCGAAATCATTCCGTAGAGCACCAGAGATACACCCCCCAGCGTAGCCCCGGGCATAGCCGAAATCAGCGCAGCCACCTTAGGGGAAAAGGAGAAGAGAACGGCAAAGCCAGCCGCAATGCGGACCACTCTGGAGTCATATACCTTCGTCAGGGACAGCACACCCGTATTTTCTCCATACGTGGTATTGGCCGGCGCCCCAAACAAGGATGCTATCATAGTGGCCAGGCCGTCCCCCGCAAGGGTTCGATGAAGGCCGGGATCCCTGATAAAATTCTTGCCTACAGTAGAAGAAATTGCGGATACATCTCCGATATGCTCCACCATGGTAGCCAGTGCAATGGGCATGATGGTGATGACTGCCGTAATCAGCAGAGACACATCGGGTGATGCCAGGATGGCAAATACCGTCCTGTCCCAGGACACAGGAAGGCCTATCCAGGCAGCCTCCCTGACCGGAGTAAAATCCACCCTTCCCAGGATGGCAGCCGTCAGGTAGGAACCCATCACACCCAGGATAATGGGAACAATCTTGACCATTCCCCTTCCCCATATATTGCATATGATCACGATGGCAATAGCCACCAGGGCGATCACCCAGTCGGCCTCACAGTTATTGATCGCTGACTGGGAAAGGTTCAGGCCGATGGCTATGATAATCGGCCCCGTCACGATGGGCGGAAAATAGCGCATTACCTTTCCTGTCCCAAAGGCCTTGATCAGAGCCGCAAGCACCAGATACAGCACCCCCGCACAGGCCACCCCAAAGCAGGCATAGGATAAGAGCTCAGGCTCCCCGTTGGGGGCAATGGCCCAGTAGCCTGCCAGAAAGGCAAAGGATGAGCCAAGGAAGGCAGGCACCTTTCCCCTGGAAATCCAGTGAAACAACAGGGTGCCCAGCCCTGCAAACAGCAGCGTCACAGATACATTCAGCCCTGTCAGCGCGGGCACCAGCACCGTGGCGCCAAACATGGCAAACATATGCTGCAGTCCCAGAACCGTCATCTTAGGCAGTCCCAGGCTGCGGGCATCAAAAATACCCTCATCTCCGATGGATGATTTTTCGTTTTTTTTACTCATTTTATCTCCCATACTCCTTTCAAGCGGATCCCCCTCGTTTTATCCTCCCCTATCTTATGCCAACGGAGTCCCTGCGTCAATATGTAATTCTCCCCTGTTACCGTCCGTCCCTCCATATGAGATTGCGCCACTGCTGAATCTCCTCCTCCCTCAGAAAGCCATTGCAGGTACCCATGAACCCGATTTTATAGGATGCAAAAAGCAGCGCGTTCTTCACTGCATAAACGGAATCATGGGTAATATTATAAAAGTGAAGGAAACAGGAAAACAGTGCATTCCCGGCTCCTACCGTGCTGACGATGCCGTGGGTCTTTACCGTATCGTAATGGGCAATGATATTTTTGTGCCTGTCATACAGGATCAGTCCCTCTGCGCCCTGGCCCAGGAGAATGATGGCAGGACGGTATCTGACTGCCAGAGACTTTACAAACTCATAAGGCTCCCTGATCAGATGGTCGTCACTGACATAGAGAATGTCTGCCGCCTTCAGAAAATCTTCATTGTAGCACACCTTTTCTTCCTGATACTGCCTGATATTCACGGCTATGGGCTTACGGAGCTCCTTGCCGATCTGCATGAGCGGACGGCAGAAATTGGCATTGGACACCACCAGCAGCTCGGCTCTGGCCGCCCTGTCCCTAAACAGCTCCAGATCATAGGAAGCGTCCCGGATGTCCTTCACATCCTCAAAGATCTGCTGTCTCCGGCTGTTGTCATAGAGCACCACGGCGGTAGGCGTATCCTTCAGTATGGGCAGCACATAGTCCGTCACCAGCCTCACCTCGCAGCCCGGCGGATTGATCAGCTCCATACTCTCGTCCTTTCCCAGCATGGTCATAAAATCCACGGAATTCCCCAGCCATTGCAGTGCCAGCGACTCGTTATAGGCATCTCCGCCCATACTGGTAAAAATAGTATCCGGCTTTCCTGTGACACCGGTATACTCCAATGGAATTTTATCCACTCTGACGATGGTTTCCTTTTGAACGATCCCTGCAACCATAAACTTCCCCATCCGGCTTACCTCCATATTCTCCCATTAAAAATCAGTATATCCAAAGCCACAGCAGAAGACAAGGAATTTCTTTATTTCTTTTATTTTATCTTTTTCCCCCTCCCTTCTTTGTGTATAATAGAACGCATACGGAGGTACCTTTATGAAAGAGCAATTATATACCATCCCCCTCAACGATGCTGTCACCGCCAATGACGAATGTCCTTTTTGCTATATTGAGCGCAATGTGGAACAGGAGCTTCTGGATTTCACCCTGGGCTCCGGCTCCTCCTATATGGAAAGCGACATCCGTGAGATGACGGATCAGGCCGGCTTCTGCAGGGCCCATTTCAAGAAAATGTTCGATTACGGCAACACTCTGGGAAACGGCTGGATCCTTAAGACTCACTTTATGCGGGTCAATCAGGAGATGAAGGAACAGTTTGAAGGCTTTTCGCCCCGGAAATCCTCCCTTATGGGGAAATTCAGAAAAAATACGGACAGTCCCCACCCTATCGCAGGCTGGATCCGAGCCAGGGAGCAGTCCTGCTATATCTGCAGACGTTTTGAGGAAACCTATGCCCGTTATCTGGACACCTTTTTTGTGATGTATCAAAGAGATCCCGGATTTGCCGACAGGATCAGAAACAGCAAGGGCTTCTGCCTGCATCATTTCGGAGACCTGTGTGTAATGGCTGAAGAGAAACTGACGGACAAGGAAAAAGCTGCATTTTACCCCATGATGTTTACTCTCATGGAGGAAAATATGCAGCGTGTGGCTGATGATGTGGCATGGCTTGTGGAAAAATTTGATTACCGCAACAAAGATGCGGACTGGAAGAATTCCAGGGATGCCATCCAGCGGGGCATGCAGAAATTAAAAGGCAGCTATCCTGCCGACCCGCCGTACCGGATGAATAAATAGCTTTTATTTATAGGCAAGCCTTTTCAGCATGAGGAGATATCCGCCTATCTCCTCATACATCCTATGGGGCTGAAAAGAGCCGCTGCGGAAGTTCTCTGCCATCACCCCCTGCAGGATATATTCTATCATGCGGCTCAGCTTATCCGGATCTGCCTCCGGTCTGAAACGGGACAGGTCAGCCCGTTCCAGGATGGCCTCCCTGACTCCTGCCAGCGCATCCCGCTTCTCTTCGGTGGCGCTCACAGCCTCCGGTGCCCCTTCCTGCCTGACACTGTCGATAAAAAGCTGCATGTATGGATAGTTTTTTAATATCTGCAGCTTGGCGTTTTCGATTCTCTGTACCAGCGCAAAAAAGTCGTCCTCTCCCCCCACAGTGCAGCCGGACAGCTCCAGCGTCATAAAACGGACACTGTAATCATAGAGAAAGGTATACAGACCCAGCTTACTTGTAAAATAATGAAAAAGCAGACCCTTGCTGATTCCTGCCTCTGCCACGATATCATCCGTACTGGCATGGCTGTAGCCATTCAAGGCAAAAACCTTGAGAGCTGCATTGATCATCCTGTCCTGCTTTTCCTTTTTCAGGTCAAAAAATTTTTCATTCATAGGTATATTTCCATCTCCCTGCAGACTTTGTGGGCCGAAAACAAATATACCATAATTTTCTATATTTCTCAAGGTCTGTATTCCCGCCGGCCCTATGCCTGATCTGCCTTAATCACCCCGGCAAGCCTCCTGCAGACAGTAAATGCCAGCCCTATCTTTATCACATCCGGAATAATAAAGGGAAACACGCACCAGACAAGCGCTGTCCATAATCCTATTTCACCGGAATTTCTTGTATAGACCAACATAAACCAAAGGGTTCCGAATATGTAGCATACCAAAAGCCCCAGTCCCATGGAAAGAGCCAGAACCCATTTCCTTTTGCCCAAAAGACGCTCCATGGTCCACATGGCAAGGGCAGATAAAAGAAAACCGATTATATATCCCCCTGTACTGCCCATCATATATCCGAGCCCCCCGGCAAAGCCTGAAAACACCGGAAGCCCCACCGCACCCAACAATAAATAGATCAGGACAGCCAGGCTCCCCCTTTTTCCTCCCAGAGTTCCCACTGCCAGAAATACGCCAAAGGTCTGCAGTGTAAAAGGCACCATGGCAGGAATGGAAATCCATGAGCATACTGCCATGATAACGGCAAACATCGCAATATACACCATGTCCAATGTTTTAATTCTCTTTTTACCTAATGCTGACATCCGTCTTACCTCCCTTGTTTCCCCATCCATTTTTAAAATTTCACACTGATTTCACCGGAGGACAGACGTTCTGTTTTACCGTCCTCATATTTTACCATCAGCCGGCAGTCCTCATCCACATCCAGTGCAATGGCTTTTTTAGAGCCGTCAGAAAAAATAACCTGTATCTCCCTGCCAATCACAAGGCTTCTGCTTCGATAGCTGTCCGCACAGCAGATTTCCGGGGACATGGCATAATATGTCATGAACCGGTTCAGAAATTCTGCAGCCAGATGGTTTTTTCCGTCATTCTGAGCCTCACAAAATACAGCCCCGGCCACATTCTTCAGTTCCTCCGGAAAGCCACCCATGGGCAGCGATACATTGATTCCGATTCCAAGGACCGCATACTCTAAAAATCCGTCCTCCAGTCCAAAGGAAGCCTCTGTAAGAATGCCGCATACTTTTTTTCCGGCAACATAAATATCATTTACCCATTTGATCTGTGCTTTCTTTCCGGAGACTGCTTCGATTGCCTCGCACACAGCAACCGCCGCCATGGTAGTCAGCTTTACCGCCTGCTTTGAAGCATACTGCCGGGGACGGAGCAGCAAGCTCATATAGATCCCCGTACCGGAGGGAGAATAAAAGCTGCGGCCCCGCCTTCCCTTTCCATCGGTCTGGTTGTTTGCAATGACTGTATAACCCTCAGGCGCACCCGCAGCCGCCTTTTCACGGACCATAGTATTGGTAGAAGCCAGGGCAGGCAGTACCTCCAATTCCATCCCCTGACACACAGGCTTCAGATACTTCTGTATTCCCTGTGCAGAGAGAATATCTGTCTCCACGGCCAGACTGTAGCCCTTATTCCGGACTGCCTCAATGCTGTAGCCCTCACTGCGCAGGCTTTTTACGGCTTTCCACACCGCTGCTCTGGAAATCGAAAGTCTTTCGGCAATATCCTGGCCTGACAGATATACTCCCCTGTTATTTTCAAAAAGGTCAAGCAATTTTTCCTTTGTCTCCATGGGATTCACCTCCGGTATATAAAAGTAAAACATATTACAGTCATATTGTCAACCTTTTATTAACAATAGGTTTACATTTAAAATTTTTTTTTATACATATTCTCTTTTCATTTTGGGAAAATAGTATTAATATATTCCTATACCAAGAATGTGAAAGGAGTACTTATATGGCAGGAAAATTTAGTAGGTTATTGCTGTTTACTGCTGCAGCAGGTGCCGTGGCAGCCGGAGCTTATTATTATTTGCAGAATAAGAACGCTTCCAAATATGATGAACTGGATGAGGATGATGATTTTGATGATTTCAGCGAGGAGCTGGATGAGGACGAGGGAGCGGACAGCTCCCGAAGCTATGTTGACCTGAATCCTGAGAAAAATACAGACGGGAATAATACTGCTGAGACTGCGGAAAACGCTGCTGCAGCATTCAAAACCGCTGAAACCAAGGTAGAAGAATTCTTTGATGACGATGCTGATGATGCTGCTGAGCCTGTATAAATGAAATAAGGAGGCCTAGGACAGAAAAAGCTTAACAAGCACTGATTGGATTTCACAGCGCCGGACAGCGCTGTACACCATGCAATATGCCGCTGCAGAGCCGCAGAAACAAACTGCAGAAAATCGGAATGGCGGTACAGCTTTCCGCTGTACCGCCATTTCTGATATTTACCTGATTATTTTTCCGGGTTATTTCTACTCATTCTTTTTCGCCGCATTTTTCAATCTGATCTGCTTCATAATATGCTCCTTCAAATCCCTTGCCTTATCCTTCATCCTGGGATTTGTGCTGGGCGATGCTATAATCATGGACACCAGCTTGGAAGCAACATCGTACTGCTCAAATCTGGTGGCTGTTACAGAGATCACATAGTCTACGGTAGCCTCATCCATACCGCACATCGGGAAGCTCTCCGTCTGCCTTGCCGCCAGAAAACCGTCCAGAGCATTTCTTAAAAATTCATTTTCCTCATCGTCAATCTCTTTTTTCCTTGCCTCATACTCAGGATCGGTTATATCCAGGCTCTCTCCCTTTCCTCTCAGCAGCCAGGCTGTCTTTAAGCAGATATATGCCTTTTCACTTGCCTTAGCCATCTTTACGATTGCATTGGCAAGGGTCAGCTTATATCTCTCCAAGGCCTCATCGTAGGTATAAACATCCTTGACCTCTGCTACCGGCTTAAACTTGGTGGAAATAGCCTCCTTAATCCTTTTTGCCTGAGGAGAGGTAATGTATTTGAAGAATCTGCTCAGTGCCGCATAGCCGCACTTTGGGCACAGAATGATATCATACTTCAGCACATCCACCTGCTCATATCTGGGACGCAGATCCGGATCGGTACCGATCAGCCTTACCTTACCAACCTTGATCGTTCTTGTCTTAAACTCATTGTCACAGATGGGACAGGTATGAGTCTTATCAAACAAATAGTCCTGCTCCTGCATTACCGGAGCCTCTTCCTCTCCCTCCTCCTTCTTCTTGGGCTGCTCGTACAAATCCATATTTTCCAATCCGCTCAGTCCAAACTGCTCTAATCCAGATAATAATCCTGCCATACTCAACCCTCCAACGTATTTTATCTTTCTTATTTTTCCTTTTGTTTTCTCTATTCCTTTTTGGGCAGAACATAAGAACTCTTCAGGGACACGATCCTGTTAAAGACCGGCGCTCCCGGTCTGGAATCCTTATAATCCACACAAAAATATCCCTGCCTTACAAACTGAAAGCTTTCCAAGGCCTCTGCAGCTGCAAGGGCCGGCTCCAGCCAGCACTCCTTCAGTACTGTCAGGGAATCCGGATTCAGGTTCAGCGAGCCATCCTCATTGTACACACCCTTTGCCTCATCAATGATATTTTCATAGAGCCTGACCTCTGCCTTCACTGCCTCTTTAGCGGGAACCCAATGGATCGTTCCCTTTACCTTTCTGGCCTGGAAGCCGGAGCCGCATTTTGTCTCCGGGTCATAGGTACAGTGTACCTCTGTCACCCTGCCTTCCTCATCCTTGACGAATCCCGTGCAGGTAACGAAATATGCATTCATGAGCCTGACCTCATTGCCCGGATATAGCCGGAAATATTTTTTCGGAGGCTCCTCCATAAAATCTTCCCTGTCGATATACAGCTCTCTGCCAAACGGAACCTGCCTGCTGCCCATAGCCTCATTTTCCAGATTGTTAGCCACAGTCAGCATCTCTGTCTGTCCCTCCGGATAGTTGTCAATCACCAGCCTGATGGGATCCAGCACTGCCATCATCCTGGGCCTCTTCAGCTTCAGATCTTCTCTGATACAGTATTCCAACATGGCATAATCCACGGAGGAATTGCTCTTCGACACACCGCAGAGGTCTACGAAGAGCTTGATAGACTCCGGTGTGAAGCCACGCCTTCTGAGCGCTGCTATGGACACCAGCCTGGGATCATCCCATCCATCCACGATGCCATCCTCAACCAGCTTCTTGATATAACGCTTCCCCGTGACCACATTGGTCAGGTACAGCTTGGCAAACTCTATCTGCCTGGGCGGATGAGGATATTCCAGTTCCTGCAGCACCCAGTCATACAGGGGTCTGTGATCTTCAAATTCCAATGTACAGATAGAATGGGTGATGCCTTCAATAGCATCCTCAATAGGATGGGCAAAATCGTACATGGGATAGATACACCATTTATCCCCTGTATTGTGATGGGCCATATGTGCCACACGGTAGAGGATGGGATCACGCATATTGATATTGGGGGATTTCATATCTATCCTGGCACGCAGCACCTTCTCCCCATCCTGATACATGCCCTTCTTCATATTTTCGAAGAGCTCCAGATTCTCCTCTATGCTTCTGTCCCTGCTGGGGTCTTCCCTGCCCGGCTCCGTCAATGTACCCCTGTACTCCCGCATCTGCTCCGCTGTCAGATCCGACACATAGGCTCTGCCCTTTTTGATCAGCCTGACCGCACATTCATACATCTCATCAAAATAATCCGAAGCAAAGAACAGCCTGTCCTCCCAGTCCGCTCCCAGCCAGGCGATATCCTCCTTTATGGACTCCACAAACTCTGTCTTTTCTTTGGTGGGATTGGTATCATCGAACCTCATGTTGAACTTGCCCCCGTACTCCTGTGCCAGCCCATAGTTCAGAAGTATACTCTTGGCATGTCCGATATGCAGATATCCGTTAGGCTCCGGCGGAAATCTGGTGTGCACACTGTCATAGACTCCCTCTGCCAGATCCCGGTCAATCATCTGCTGTATAAAATTTCTGGAAACGACTCCCTTATCTGCTTCCCTCTCCTCCGCCATCTCCATATTTATCTTTCCACTCATACTCATTAGCCTGCTTTACAATGTCCGGTATTCCGCACCTTACAGGCCTACCTCCTCTATATTAATGCCGCTGATTATAATATTAGCATAAAAAAAGCAAATAATAAAGAGTTTTATGCTTTGTCCTGTAAACAATAAAAACTGCCGGATCCGTTAAAATCCCGCAGTGATTTTATCCTATGTATTTGTACTGCATATAATCAACCCTTTTACAACTGTTTGAATGGTAGCAGAAAAAAGGATTTTGTGCCGCTTCATGGAAAAAATAACCCTGAAAAGGGAAAAACCGGTTAGATTTCCCCTAACAGCAGGACAGTACTGACACAAAAAAAGCCTCCCTGATGGGTGATGGCCAATGTTCCGCCATATTTCTCCGCCGTCCTTCTGGCATTGGTCAGGCCCATTCCATGGTATTCCTTTTCTTCCTTCAGAGTGAGATAATGTCCGCCCTGCTTTTTTACCCTGCCGGAAAAGGAATTTTTCACCTCGAGACAGAGCACACCCTTTTCCAGCTCCAGCCGGAACATCAGTATTTTCTCCTCACTTGCTGCCAGGGCCTCCACCGCGTTGTCCAGCAGATTGCTCAGCAGGATATTCAGGTCGAAGACAGGACAGAAATGAGTCTTCGGCACATTGAGCTTTAAGGATATCCGGGCACCTGCCCGCCTTGCTTTCTCCAGCATATAATTCAGGATGGCATCCACCTCCTCATTTCCTGTCCTCACAATCTCCTGCTCTACCGACATGGATTCGTCCATATCCTCCAGATAGGCCAGCAGCTCCTCCTTCCTGCCGCTTTTGACAAATTCCGTTACAAGATGCAGATGATTTTTCAGGTCGTGGCGCAGGCTGTGCACCTTTTCCCTGGACTCACTGAGAATCTGAAGCTGGTTTTCATACATTTCCACCCTTCCCTCCAGAAACTGGTTCTGCCACCTGGAATACAGTATTTTCATTAAACTGTCAAAAAAGAAAAGCATGGAAAAATTCATAATCATCAGCATGGTCAAAGACAGAATAATGACTGTCCTGTTTTCAATCATGCTCTCTATCTCAATCAGCAGCACTGTCAGCACAATACTGCTCATGGGCATCAGCAGCATACAAAAATAATAGCCTCCGGGAACCGGGATCTCCTCCTTTAATACAAATATTTTTTCCAGGAGAATCTCCAGAAGAAAGAGCAGGAAAAGCTGTATGGTACTGACCATCATATCCGGCAGACCTGCCTGTACATGCAGAAAAAGCCACAGCAGATCCTCCACTGCCACCCGGATGGCGAAAACCAAAAGCACAGCCAGCAGCTTTTTCCAAATCTTTTCTCTGTAGGGTACGATAGTGACGAGAAGCATACCCAGGATATTCACAGCCAGGTTTAGATTTTTATTATTAAAGATGTACAGGCACAGGCAGCCGGCTGTCCAGTAAATAAACCCTGTCAGAAAGCTCAGCCTCACATTTCTGCTCCCTTTTTCCATAAACAGATCCAGCAGCCTGACTGTCAGATATATACTGAATATGTTGCCTGCCAGGAAAAAAATAATCTCTCTCTCAGATCCGAACATAGCGTCCTTCCTCCCCCTCCCTTACTGCCCTTCTCTCCTGCAGTTTCTCCATGACATTCCTCCGGCAGCTTTTGCTGACAGGCAGATATTCCCCATTGATCAGCCTGACAGCCTCTTTTCCAAAAGCGGACACATAGTCTACATTAATGATAAAGGACTTGTGGATGACCCAGAATTTGTCTCCGTCCAGCTGGCTGCCTGCATCTGCCATCTTTCCGTAAAAATCCATTTCCCCATAGGTAGTAAAAAGGCGGATTTTCTTTCCGTCACATTTCACATAGAGAATCTCATCCTGTGCGATCTGGCAGGTATTCCTGCCCTTCCGGAAAGCAAAAAAAAGCTTTTTTTCTGGATGCAGCCTTTCGTAGAGCTTCATAATGCTGCAGATCCTTTCATAGCTTATGGGCTTCACCAGAAAATCCATGGGCCTGACCTGAAAAAGCTGGATGGCATACTCCTGCCTGTGAGAAATAAATACGATCTGTGTCCTTTCATTGGCCAGCTCCTCCCTGAGCATATTCCCCACTGTAATCCCATCCGTATCCCCAAGCTCAATATCCAGAAACAAAAGCTGGAAATGGATCCCCGGCTTCTTCAGCCTTTCAGACAGCTCCTTCCCGCCGAGAAATACCTCAGCCTCCAGCTGTACATTTTCTGTCCGGGCATAGGCAAGCAGGTGCCTTTCTATCTCAGCGCAGGCAGCCACATCATCATCGCAAATTGCTATCATATACATTTCAGTCATCCTCGTCCTGTCCATAGGTTTTTCATTCAACAAAAAGGTGTGCAAAAGCCCCTTCCCGCAGACAGAGGATTTTTCCCCTATCTGCCGGAAGAGGCCTGCTATAATTTTAATCGATTAGAGCTTACTTGTCGTATTTTTCCTGAAAGCGTTTCAGCATAGCTGCACACTCAGCTCTTGTAGCATCTCCTTGGGGATCCATGCGGTAGGTTTTTTTGTCATCGTTAGGCTTACCGGTGATCATCTTCACTGCAGTAGCCCACTGCATGTACTCCACTGCCCAGCCGCTTACACTTGCTTCATCCGTGAAGCTGCCCAGGTCATTTCTCTCACTGATATCATATTTGGATACCTTCGCATACTCAAAGAGCATCTTGGCGATCTGCTCACGGGTGATATTCCGATTAATGCCGAAGCTGCCGTCTGTGTAACCGGCTACGATCTTGTTGGCATAGGCCCATATGATCGCATCGCTGTACCATTTTCCGGCTGTCACATCAGAAAATTTATTCTCAAATACAACCTTGGGAGATCCTGCCATGCGGTAAAGCACAGTGGCAAACATGGATCTGCTCAGCGGACGATCCGGCTGGAACTGGGTAGTGTCTGTAATTGCTCCCATGATATCGTTGTCATAAACGAATTTTACGCTGTCGTACTTCCAGTTCCCCTTGATCACATCAACATCTGTAAAGATCCAGGGCTTTTCCTGCTTCTCATTGTTTGCCTCCAGCCTTGCAATGGCCTGCTCTATAGCTGCTGCCATGGCGTCCACTCTGGCCTGTTCTGTGCTTGCGAGCCCCCTGACCACTGCCTCAATGGCTGCCTCTACTCCGGAGAAATCCTTGTAATCCGTCGGCTTCAGGGCGTTCGCCTTCTTAATGGCGGCATCTACCCTGCTGTAATCTGCCGATCTGAAGATATTCTCCAGTCCTGCCAGAGCCTGCTCCAGATTATCCTGGGCAGTCAATATGTAGCCGATGCTCTTGTCAGTCTGTGTGCCTGCTGTTACCTGGGCAGCCACAGCTTCTGCCGCCTCACGGGCTTCTGCAAGGGCAGCCAGTGATTCCTCCGTATATACAGAGGACTTGGCTTCCTCCGCTTCAGCCTGTGCTATCAGCCCCTCCAGGATTGTCAGGTCATAAGGATTGCAGCTCTTGGGCATTCCCAGTACCTGCAGCTCCACAATGTGGTTCTCCTGGCCGCTGCCCTGGACACCCTGGGCATAAAGCCTGATATATCTTGCTTCCTTTGCTGTTCCGGTGTGAAGCACCTTGCCGTCAGCAGCTTCGACATATAAGGTATCCGTGGGATTCACTCCCAGCCCGAATACATCGCTGCTGCCGGAATAATACAGTACCTCTTTCTGTGCAAAGCCGGGGTCATTGGATATCACAAACGCCGTATTTTTGTAGGTTCTGTTGTCACTCCAGTAGCGATACAGCTTTACTTCATCGATCCGGCAAACCTCCCCCAGGTCAATGGTGATATAGGAGGGCTTATCCTTGCCGTCCTTTCCGAAGATTGCGTAGTTGTTTGCATTGTTTGCCTCTCCGTCCACTGCCTTGCTCAGGGGTCTGCTGCTGTTTGTAAGCGCAGAAGTCTCGGAAGTATCCAGCCAGGCTGCCGTCACCTCCTTATTCAGCGCGAGATTGGTAACGGATGCGGGTATCAGTGTCTTATAAGCTGTATAGAGTATCTGATACTGCTCCTTCATCACTGCCTTATCCCCTGCTGTAATTGCTTCCCTTGCAGCTGTCAGCTTACTATCCATACCAGCTGCAGTCCAGGACTCTGCGGTAAAGGAAGCCTGCTCTCCCTGCAGCCTGGCTGTCAGCTCTGCCAGAGCTGTAGAGGGCACCTCATCGTAGCCTAAGCTTTGGGAATAAACCTTCACATCACTGAGCGTACCGTTTACTGTATTGGCGACTATATCTGCCTCTTCCACAAAGTGCTCCTTGTTGGCAACATCATAGGCCGCCTTTTTCACCTGGCCGTCCACATAAATCTTAATCAGGCCGTTATTTTCCTTTACGCCTGTAAGAACCGTCTCATCTGCGGAGGTAATCACTGTATCCGCTGTAGCCGTTGTCTCATTATAGGTGAAGTAGGGCTGTCCCTCTGCATTGATTCCCAATGCGTAGCTGTCGTCCTGCTGTACCAGAACCTTATTTTTGTCATCTGTCTGCACTCTGGCCGTTACAGCAAAGCCATTGTCTCCCCGCATACTGCGTGTGGACGGGCTGATTACTGTATTGCTGGCTTTCACACGTGCAGCTTCCGCGATGATATTGCCCGCATAATAGGTTGTGTTGATGCCGCTGTTAAGATCATTCCCCGCTCTGTCCGTGGCACCTGTTACAGTTACCTCTACTGCATCGCCATCACTGAGCCCATCGGCAAGAGTCAGGTTGAAGGAGCGCAGGTCTGCAATGGCGTCTTTTTCCGCTGCTACCTGTTCACCGTTTACCTCCACCACAAACTCAATGTTCTCCGCGTACAGACGCTCGCTGGCCCGAACCTGAATTTCATTTTCTGATTTTACATAGATCTTATCCAGTACCGGGGCTGACTCATCCGGTGTCTGGCTCAGACTCCAGACCTGAACCTCACCGGGCTTTAAGGTAATGGTAACCGTATCACCCTTTTGATAGGTTTCCTGGGGCAGGGGGGCCGGGGCTCCGCTTGCCACATAGGTATGCTCTGCACTTACATGGTAGGTTCCTTCTGCTGTGACACCGATGGCATCATTCAGCGTAAACGTCAGCTGCTTATCCGTATCATCCGGATTTCTCATGGAAATAATGCCGGATTCTCCATCAAAGCAGGCAAAACCATAGGCTTCCTGTGTATCATTGGCAGCCGATGCGTTTACCCCTCCTGTCAGGGTAGCGCTGGAGGCAGGATTTCCTCCGATCATCTTGGCATTTCTCAGCATGGAGAAATGATTCTCCGCCCACTCCAGAAAATCTGCGTTGATCAGATATTTTTCCTCATCAAAGAGGGTATCGGAATAATAAAGCTCCCAGAAGGCTGTTCCTCTGGTACCCTGCATAAACAAATAGTTTCTGAACTGCTCGCCGTTCATAGAAGCAGCCGTTATATTTGTCCCCTCTTTTCCGTAGATGGGATCATGGTTGTAAAGGTTGGCCAGAGGGAACTGGAACTGATGCTGCTTTACAAAGTCATAATAAGCCCCGTCACGATAGCTCAGCATATTGTCCATCTTGTTATTCAAAACAGCGTTCCATCTTTCGCCCCGGTCTGCCACGCACTGCAACCAGACAGAGTTTGCCCACTGCAGATACCAGGGGCTTGGGTTGGTATAACAGGTGAGGGATATCCACAGCCTGTTGATCCCAAGCCTCTCCTCCGCATCACGTACATTCTTCATCAGAGCGACCCACTTCTCCCACAGATCCGTCACATGGTAGAAGCCATTGGGGCCTCCGTACATATGCCTGTTGGTCTCGCTGTAGCCAACCACACCATCTCCCTGGGGAAAGGCACCATACTGTCCACTGTCCGCAAAGCCATCCCACTTCCAGTAGTTGACCTGCCACCTCTCCATCCAGTCGATTGCCATTTCTTCAAACTTTTCCATATATCTGGCATCTGCAACGTCGATGGAGCCTCCGGCCGCGCTTCCGTTTCCTGCCGCCGCAATAATATTCGCCAGGGTTCCATGATAATTATAGCCGCCCCTGGGACCGATCCATACCCCAAAGTTCGAACCGAAGTTCTGCACCAGCTCACTGGAGGGGGTCAGCTGATTGGGGAATTTGGAATTAAACATCCAGAATCCCTCTGTATTCACATCTGCAGCCCCATTACGCTCAATATCGATCTGGGAGCTCAGGGTGCCTGCGGTTTGGCGATAGACATTCCAGCCGTCATCCACCACATAGGAATCCAGCGGACGAACCCCTGTCTTGGACAGGTTCTTGTCGATGCCGGAAAAGGCAGCCAGAATATTCTCATCCGTAATCCTCATCATGTTGTCATACCAGGAATTATACTGGATACGGAACTCGGAGGGAGTCGCGATACTGTATATGTATTCGTAGAAATCGGACTGCACTACGTTCTGGTCGCTTCCGTTACTGTGGCTGGCGCCCAGCACAGTCTGCCAGGAGACATATTTTCCGTCCTCTGTCAGCTGACTGTCCCTTGTAAAATCCCGGAAGTTCTTTCCTGTCCAATAGCGGAGCCTTCCCAGACTTTCCACGATCTGATTGTCCGCAGCCGGGAACTCCGAGCCTAAGAACATGCCGTTGATATAGATGGGCTGTCCCAGATTGGCTTTCTCCACCGTCATGGCTACCACGCCGCCTGCATTGGTGGGAATGGTCCATGTGGTATCTGTGCCTGCTGTTGTCATAAGATGCTCGCCGTCAATATAGCTGATGCGGGCATCCTGATCCTCCAGCTTGATCTCCAGGAACTTCCGCATAAAGTGATCTCCATCGTACATAACCACCTTCTGGGCGATCTCTGCATTTCCTGCGCCCACCTGAACAGGCTGGAAGGTAAAGGTCAGCATCTTTCCAGATTTTCTGACATTATTGATCACAGCCTCCGTATCGCTCTGAGTCACCTCCTGCAGCGTCAGCTGGCTGGCATTTAAAGTCTCCCTTTCACTGGATGTAAAGGAATCAAACTGGCCGGAGTACAGATTCAGCTCCGTACCGGCCGCATGCTGATTGCTCTGAGGTCCTCCGGAGGTCACTACCCTCAGTCCTACATATCTTCCTGTCTGCGCCTCATCCAGGGAGACATAGATGTATTTCGGGTCGCTTGCCGTAGCATAGACACCATTATAATAAAAGGTGCCCTCCTTTTTCAGATTGGCATCGGTAAACAGATTCTCTGAGGAATCTGCCACATACAGCTTAAAATCCTTGATATTTCCATTGGAATTTGCACTGCCGTTACGCGGACGGTAGCCGATTGTCTGGAAGGGCGCACTGGCTGCCCCCTCTCCCCTGTCGATGGTCAGATCCACCGGAAGCCGGCTGGAAGTGCCATTTCCTGTACCGTAATTGGAATGGTAGTAGGTCTCATGGTTGCCGTCAATGAGAGCAGCATACCCGCCACCCTCGTTGGTCGCCACACTGGTGCCGCTGATTTGCCAGCTGCTGTTTTTTACACTGGTAAGGGTTCCCTCTTCCGGCTCCCTCAAATCCGAGGCCCCACCTACCGTCTGGAGCACAAACTCCTGGGAATTTTCACCCGGTATGAAGGTGGAATTTCCCAGATGGTTCTCAATCCGGGACGTCTTCAATCTGTCTCCGGTTCTGTCAAAGGTTCTTGAAATCGCATCATTTCCAATCGTCACCGTATTGCCGCTGATGTCTACGGTTACCGTACCGTAATTTTCCTGCGCATGGGAGGATCCGGTTGGCAGCATTGCTCCGAGGCTTCCTGCCAGCATCGCAAAGGCGGCGGCAAAAGCAACGGATTTCATTCTTTTTTTCACCATATTCCCTCTCTCCTGTCATTAAGCAATAGTAAACAGTTACATAGATATATCATCTTAATATATAGAATACTGTGTATAATATCAATGTAATCTCTCAGGTTCTTTTTGTATAATTTTAACCACTTTCACTTCTGACAAAAGAATATATATGTGAATCTGCCAAAATATGCCATAAAAACTTTACGCAGGATCAGAAAAATGAGAAAAGAGCCGCTGCAGGCGGAAGAAAGTGTTTGCGCGCACCGCCTGCAATGCTCTAAGAATAAAAAAACAAGAAACTCTAAATCCAAGTAAAAGTCTACTATATATTTCCGCATTTTTCTGCAGCTTGTAAAAAATACCCCTCAAAATGTCAAAATTCCGACAGAAAACGCAGTGCTGTCATCAGCCATCCCTGGCATATAAAAGTATTTTCAGCCGATTTCTGCCGTTCTCCAGCGAAATCTCTGCCATCCCCTGATACCTTCCCGCCGCCCTCTCCAGTTCAGACAGCAGGCTGCCGTCCTGCCCTCCCCCGCTGCTGCAGGGATATTCCAGCAGCAGCTTCAATGCATGCTTTTTGTAGGCAATCCTTATATGGACAGCCCTCTGTCCCGGCGGCAGTACACTCACCGACTCCACAGCAGCATCAAAGGCAGTACCCAGGATCAGACTGATATCCTGTTCCTCAAAGGGAAGCTCTGCAGGCACCATTACCTCCCTGTAAAAGTCGATGCCCGTATCCCTCTGCCTCCTGATTTTATAGGAAAGAAAGGCATCTATGAAGGTGTTGCCCTCCTTCTGTCTCCCTGTCCCCTTCCGTACCTCCGTCAGAAGGCCGTCCACATAGGCCAGCAGCTCTTCCCTCATTCCCTTCCTGGCATATTGGCCGATGCTGATCAGAGAATTGATATAGCCATGCCTGAGCTTTTTGAATACCTGCCAGTTTTCCTCCGCAACCTCCTTCCAGACACTCTGCGGCAGCCCCGGATTCTCCTGCGCCGGACTCTTCTTTTCATTCTGCTCCTTTTGTTTCCGCATAAAACCCGGAACAAAAAAGGCAGTCACCCAGCCTATGAACAGACCGGCTGCAAAGAGGAGCAGACCGGAAGCAAATACTTTTATTTCCATCCCACCAGCCCCCTCACCAATCCTCCATATCCAGATACTGCCTTTGAATCAGCTTCTGCCTCTCTTCACTGATGCGCAGCTCCTCGCCGTTTACCAGCCGGACCCTGCCATAGCAGACTACCTCCACCTGCTCCATATTGACGAGAAAGGACTTATGGATGCGGAGAAAGCTGATTTTCCCGCCGGAGAGCTTCTCCTCCACCTCGTCCAGCTTCCCGTAAAAGCTCTCCCTGCCGCCCATAGTAATGATATGTATGATCCGCCCTCTGCTCTCAAAGTACAAAATGCTGCCCAGCCGCACCTTGCAGATATTTTTGTTGCAGGTATAGCTGAAAAACTGACTGCCGGAAACGATCCTGTCACAGGCCTGGTTAAAAACCCTCGCAAACTCCTCTTCATCCACAGGTTTTCGGATAAACCGGAAGGTATCCACATCGAAAAGCTGAATGGCATACTCGGTATGAGCAGAAATATAGACCAGCATGGCCGCGGAATTCATCTCCCGCAGCTTCCTTGCAAACTCTATGCCGTCCATCCGGGGCATCTCAATATCCAGATAAATCATATCATATTCGTTTCCCCGCCGGATATAATCCATCAGACTGCCTGCCGAGAAAAAAATATCCGCAAAAGCCCTTATGCCTCTTTTTTCACCGGCCTTTATCACCAGCTCTTCAATTTGGGCTGTTACCTGTTTTTCATCATCACATATTGCCACACTGATCATTTGTAAATTCCTTTTGAAGCCGGCAGTCCTCTCGCCCGCCTCTGCCTTCTGCCTTATCATTCCATCCGGGTACATACTTTTTCTCAAACTTATCTCCCGGCAGGGGGCGGTCAAAATAATAGCCCTGTACCATCCGCACCTTCATACCCTCCAATATCTGAAACTGCTCCCTGGTTTCGATTCCTTCCACGCAGATGCTGACCCCGATTGTCTCGGCCAGTTCTCCTACCATACGGATAAAAGACTGGGAATAGGCATCCCCTGACAGATCCTTTACAAAGCTCTGATCCACCTTGATCACATCCAGCGGCAACTCCCGGATATGGTTCAGGGAGGAATAGCCTGTCCCGAAATCATCCAAGGCTATCCTGACTCCCAGCTCCTTTATCCTACCCAGGATATCCTTCACCCTTTCCATGTCCTGGATCGCCAGGCTCTCTGTCACCTCCAGCGTCAGATTCCGTGGATTCAGGCCGCTCTCCTGCAGAATCCCTTCCACACTCTCCACGATATCCGACTGCAGAAGCTGTATCACGGAAAGATTCACATTGACCTTATAATCAGGGCAGCCGCTGTCGTTCCACTTTTTACAGTGCCTGCAGGCTTCCCTCAGTACATGGCTACCGATCGGGTTGATCAGCCCCAGATATTCTGCAAGGGGGATGAACTCATCGGGGGGAATCAGTCCCAGCTCCCCGCTGTCCCACCGTATCAGAGCTTCTGCACCCACACAGGGAAAGCCCGGCTCACGCACATCTATAATGGGCTGGAAATAAATCCGGAACTCCTCATAATCCATAAGAACCGCATCCCGCATGTTCTTTTCCATATCCAGCCTCCGCCCCGAAACCGCTCCCATCTGTCCGGAATAGACTGCCACCCTGTTCTTTCCCTGCTTCTTAGCCTCATACATTGCAATATCCGCTTTTTTCATCAGCTCATGAAAGCTCCTGCCATCGCCGGGAAAGCTCACGATTCCCATACTCATGGTGCAGTAATAGTCCCTGTCCCCGAGATACCAGGGCTTTTCAAACAGCTCCACAATACCGTTTACGATCTCCCGCAGGCTGCGACAGCCAGAAGGCGGAATGATGATGATAAATTCATCCCCTCCTACCCGGTAGCAGGTGTTTTCTATCCCCTCCATACCCTTCAGGCTCCGGGAAACAGCCTTTAGAAGCATGTCTCCATACTGATGCCCCAGGCCGTCATTGATATTTTTAAAGTCATCCAGATCCAGATAAAGCAGGATCCCCTTGCCCCCGCTTATCTCTGCTGCCCGGATATAATCGGTCAGATCCCTCTCGCAGCACAGCCTGTTATACAGCCCTGTGACCAGATCCGTATAGGACTGCTTCTCCATCCTTTTTTGAAAAGCCTTTTTTTCCGTAATATCATGGATGACGAACAGGGTCACAGCCCTGTCCCCCATCCATTCCATGCGGGTATAATACACATCGTACCAACGGCCTCTCCGAATGTGATGTACCTTTCTGCTGCCCCGGATACACCCCGGCACCATATCCTGTTCAAAGAGACCGATCAGCACTCCCTCCCTGATCTCCTCGTCGAAGGTGCTGTAGAGTACCCTGTTGGCATAGAGTATCTCCTGTGTCTCTGCATCCCTCACATAGACCGCGCAGCCCATATTATTCAGAATCGATTCCAGAGCCTCCTCCCAGCCCTGCTTCATGTCTATAGAGTTGTGCAACTGTCTCTCTCCCTTTTCCTACTCTTCTACACTATAGTTAGGGGCTTCCTTTGTAATATGAATGTCATGAGGATGGCTCTCCTTCAGGGAAGCAGCCGAAATCTTCATGAATCTCCCGTTCTGCTTCAGCTCCTCTATGGTGCGAGTGCCGCAGTAGCCCATACCGGAACGCAGCCCTCCCATAAGCTGGAATACCGTATCCTCCACTGTGCCCTTGTAGGCCACACGGCCTTCCACACCCTCCGGTACCAGCTTTTTGGCATCGGACTGGAAGTAGCGGTCCCTGCTTCCGTTTTCCATAGCAGAGATGGAGCCCATCCCCCGGTATACCTTATATTTCCTTCCCTGGAACAGCTCAAAGGTACCGGGACTCTCATCACAGCCTGCAAATATGCTTCCCATCATGCAGACATTTCCGCCTGCCGCAATGGCCTTGGTCATGTCTCCCGAATACTTGATACCGCCGTCAGCTATGATGGGGATCCCGTATTCCCCGGCCACTGCATAGGAATCCATGATCGCCGTGATCTGGGGGATGCCAATGCCTGCAACCACACGGGTGGTACAGATCGAGCCGGGTCCTATCCCCACCTTCACCGCATCTGCGCCAGCCTCAATAAGGGCCCTGGTTCCTTCACCGGTCGCCACATTGCCTGCGACTACCTGCATATCAGGATACTTTTCTTTGATCATACGCAGGCACCTGATCACATTCTCCGAATGTCCGTGGGCAGAGTCCAATACGATCACGTCCACCTTGGCATCCGCCAAAGCGCCTACCCGATCCAGCACATTGGCCGTGATGCCCACACCGGCTCCGCAGAGCAGCCTGCCCTGGGCATCCTTGGCTGCCAGAGGATATTTGATGGTCTTCTCAATATCCTTGATGGTAATGAGCCCCACCAGATTGTAATTATCATCCACTATAGGAAGCTTCTCCTTCCTGGCCTGAGCCAGGATCTTCTTGGCCTCCTCCAGAGTGATCCCTTCCTTTGCCGTGATCAGCCCCTGAGAGGTCATGGACTCTTTGATTTTTTTTGTAAAATCCGTTTCAAACTTCAGATCTCTGTTGGTGATGATACCCACCAGCCGTCTTCCTTCTGTGATGGGCACTCCTGAAATTCTGAATTTGGCCATCAGCGAATCTGCATCTGCCAGGGTGTGATCCGGAGTCAATGAAAAAGGATCCGTAATGACACCGTTTTCAGACCGCTTGACCTTGTCCACCTCTTCCGCCTGCTCCTCAATAGACATATTCTTGTGGATAATACCGATACCGCCCTGCCTTGCCATGGCTATCGCCATACGATGCTCGGTAACGGTATCCATTCCGGCACTCATCATCGGAATATTGAGCTGAATCTTCTTCGTCAGCCATGTTGACAAATCGATCTGATTGGGAATTACCTCCGAATAGCTGGGAACCAGCAGCACATCGTCAAACGTAATTCCTTCGCCAATTATCTGACCCATCTTTTTTCCCTCCTGTTGTCATTTTTCTTCCTGTTCCGGCCTTCTGCCGGCCACTCTATTATTGAACGGCGCTGCCCCCGGGCACGGCCATATCAATCAGTAAATACCTTCCTGGGCGCTGCGCTCTTCATGGCCTTTACCATCTCCGGACTGGGCTCCAGGATAACCCTGATCCCGCCCTCACAATACATGGCATATCTTCTGTCCGGCTGCATCAGGATCCCTGAGCTGTAATCCAGGGTGGTAACCTTCCTGTTCCTGTATCCATCCAACCGGTGGGACTGGACAGGCGCAAAAATCTCCATGGACTCCAGCTGGTACAGAGCTACCCTTTTTCTTTTCATCTTAGCCACTACCTTGTCCACTGTAACCTCCTTATCCAGGTACAGATATTCATACTCCAGATCTGAATTGATGGAAATATAATAGGCAGCCACCAGCAGCAACAGGCCTATTACCAGCGCCTCGATCCGTACCGTCAGTCCCAGCAGGATAAAGGCTGCGCCCAGCATGCCCGTAAGAAGCTTCAAAAAACGCAGCCCGGCAGGTGTCCTTCTCTTGATCAGACATTCCACATAGGTTTCACCCATCATACTCATATACCATCCTATCTATTATGCTATTTCATTTATCATATTATAAATTTTTCAAAGTTTCAAGGGATAACCTCCATATACTCAGAAAGTTGCCTCAGCCCGGACTTTTGCTAACACAGTCAGCTCCGGCATTGACACTTTTATTTTAACAGGCTATGATAAATACTGACTCGGATAACGGGCAAGGAGCGGATAATGACAGGAGGTATGCTGCATGGCCATGCATGATGAAGTGAAGGAACAACACAAAAAGCTGAAGGGAAGATCCTTCAGGGAGAAGCTGGAATATTTCTGGTATTATTACAAAATCCATGTTTTTGCCGCTATTCTGGCGGCTGCGGCAGCCGGTATCTTTATCCGGGACGTGGCAGCTTCCAGGCCGGAGGCCTTTTCAGCAGTCCTGCTCAATGCCGGCGGCAGTGAAAGGCAGGCAGACTTCCAGGCAGACTTTGCCGCCTATGCAGGTATTGACACCGAAGCCTATGACTGTGCCATCGATACCGGCACCTCCCTCTCTGTGGGCAGCATGTCGCAGACAGGCTTTGTCACCTCACAAAAGCTCATCGGCCTGGCCCAGGCCGGAAACATCGACGTCATGGTCAGTGATTCCGAGGCCTTTGACAGCTATGCGGAGGGAAAAATGTTCCTGGATCTGAGGGAGGAGCTCACCCCGGAAGAATACAGCAGATACCGGGAGGACTTTTATTATATAGATTATACTGACGAAAACGGAACCCTTACAGAGGAAAATGTCCCGGTGGGAATCTGTCTGAAAGACTCTGCCAAATTGAAAGAATGGGGCTGCTACAGCGATGCAGCAGCCCCACCCATATTCGGCTTCGTCTATTCCTCGAAACGCCCCGAACTCTGCCGCCTCTTTCTGGAATATCTCACGGCTGAGTAAAGGCATCCCGGGGTATCCCCCGGGATGCCTTGCGTATTCCGGCCCCCTCTTATAACTGAATCTCTACGAATATATTATAGATGGCCCTGATGGTATTTTCAAAATCATCATTGGAAACTCCGATAATAATATTCAGCTCGCTGGAACCCTGGTCGATCATTCTCACATTGATATTGGCATGAGCCAGTGCGGAAAAGATTCTTCCTGCAGTTCCCCGGGTGGATTTCATCCCCCTTCCCACTACAGCTACCAGTGCCAGGTCGGACTCTATGTCGATGGTGTCGGGATCTGCCATGCGGTGGATGGCGGATACCACCTTCTGCTCCTTATCCATAAATTCATCCTGATGGACAAATACTGTCATGGTATCAATACCGGAGGGAACATGCTCGAAGGAAATGCCATTGTCCTCAAATGCCTGCAGAACCTTTCTGCCAAAGCCGATCTCCGAGTTCATCATATCCTTCTCAATGTTTACCGAGCAGAAGCCCTTTTTGCCGGCGATTCCGGTGATGACATACCTGGATTTCTGACAGGTGCTTTCTACGATCCAGGTACCTCTGTCCTCCGGCATATTGGTGTTGCGGATGTTGATCGGTATCCCTTCTCTCCTGACAGGGAAGATCGCATCCTCATGCAGCACAGTCGCTCCCATATAGGAAAGCTCTCTCAGCTCCCTGTAGGTGATCGTATCGATCACAGGAGGATTGTCTATGATCCTGGGGTCTGCCACCAAGAAGCCGGACACATCCGTCCAGTTCTCATACACATCTGCCTTTACAGCCCGGGATACGATGGAGCCGGTGATATCGGAGCCGCCTCTGGAAAAGGTCTTTACTCTGCCGTCTGCATAAGCCCCATAAAATCCCGGAATAACGGCTCTCTCCACCTTAGCCAGCCGCTCTGACAGAACCGCATTGGTCTTTTCAGAGTCGAACTCTCCTGCTTCATCAAAAAATATAACCTCGGCCGCATCTATGAACTCATAGCCCAGATAGCCGGCCATGATGATACCATTCAAAAATTCGCCTCTGGAGGCCGCATAGTTGTCTCCGGCTTTTTCCTTAAAGTCCTTTTCGATGGTTTTAAACTGTTCATTTAAAGAAAGCGTAAGCCCCAGTCCCCTGATGATCTCCTCGTAACGCTCCTTGATCTGCTTTAACTCGGCTTTAAAATCCTTACCCGCCTCAGCTTTTGCATAGCAGCCATAGAGCATATCCGTCACCTTGGTATCGCCAGAGCTGCGTTTGCCCGGTGCGGAAGGGACTACATACCTTCTTTCCCCGTCACTCCTGATGATGTCTCCGGCCTTCTGGAACTGCTCTGCACTGGCAAGAGAGCTGCCTCCAAATTTCACAACCTTTTTCATGGTAATTTCTCCTCACATATTGTCTTTATCATTTAAACCTCAAAGAGATGATCGATCAGCCTGTGGCCCTCCGGCCTGTAATTGCCGCTCCTTTTGGCTTCCTCCTCGTTATAGCGCCAATCCCTGTCCTGCTGCGCGGTGCTGTCATAGAGCAGATAGGGCACCGGCTCTCCGGTATGGGTACGGATACGTATGGGAGTGGGATGGTCAGGCAGCACCAGCAGCCGATAATCTGTATTTTCTCTGTCCAGCCGCTCTGTAAGAGGCTTTATTACCCTGCTGTCCAAATACTCTATGGCCTGCACTTTTTTTTCCATGCTGCCCTGGTGCCCCATCTCATCGGGCGCCTCCACATGGATATAAGCAAAGTCGCAGCCCTCCTCCAGAAGACCCTTCAGCGCAGCCTCAGTCTTGCCCTCATAATTGGTATGCAGCCCTCCGTTGGCTCCTTCCACATCCGCCGTTTTCATGCCGGCCCCTACCGCAATCCCTTTCAAAAGATCCACTGCAGATATCATCATTCCTTTTTTGCCTGTCTTTTCCTCAAAGGAGGTGAGGGCAGGCCTTGTACCTGCTCCCCAGAACCAGCAGCAGTTGGCCGGATGGAGTCCCTGCTTTTTCCTTTCTATATTGATAGGGTGGCTGGCCAGGATCTCATAGCTCTTCCTCATCATCTCCCGCAGATCGGTGTCCCCGGGCAGATAGTCTCCGATCACCCTGCCCAATATATCGTGGGGCGGCGTCAGCTCAACCACCTCCCCCCTCTCCCAGATCAGGCAGTGCCTGTAGCTGGTTCCCACATAAAACCTGTAGAGATCCGTCTCCAGACTGCTGCGTACTGCCTCCAGCAGGACAGCACAGTCCTCTGTACTGATTTCACCTGAGCTGTGGTCTATGATGGTTTGCTCCTCAAAGGGCGCATCCTCCTCCGAAATAGTGACGATGTTGCACCTGAGCGCAATGTCCGTTTCCTTCATGGGTATTCCGATACTGAGTGCCTCCAGGGGAGATCGTCCCGAATAATAGATCCGGGGATCATACCCCAGCACGGAAAGGTTGGCCGTATCAGAACCGGGCTTCATTCCCTCCGGGATGGTCCGCACCATCCCAATCTCCCCCCTGCTGCTGAGCCGGTCCATCACCGGCGTATGGGCATAGGCCAGGGGCGTTTTATTTCCAAGTGCCTCTATGGGCTCATCCGCCATTCCGTCTCCAAGGACGATAATATATTTCATCTTTACCACCCTGCTCCTTTCTATGTTCAGCCTTAATCCTCCATGCGGATCCTGCTCAGGACAGTGTCCAGCCGCTCCGCTTTTTCCCTGAAATCCTTTTCTGTCATCTTTTCCGTGACAAAGGCATATTCTCCAGCTATCCCTGCCGATACCGTATCCACGGCGCCGAAGATCTCAGCCGCCTGCTGCTCCAGCTCTGCCCTGGTTCTGACAAAAAACCGATGCCTGATCTTGTCCGCGCTGACCAGCTTCACGTCCTCTGCATCCCAGAAGCACATGACGGTTCTGCCCATATGGCGGGCACAGTCTACTACATCGGATACCACTGCGCTGGCCGTGGGAAGCTTTCCTGCTCCGCGTCCATAATACATGGAGTCTCCCAGCATATTCCCATGTACGAAGACGGCATTAAACACATCGTTTACACTGTAAAGCGGATGGCTCACCGGGATCATAAAGGGCGCTACCATGGCATAGCAGCCGTCCTCCCCATTGCGGCTCAATGCCAGCAGCTTGATAGATCGTCCCATGGCCCCTGCATAAGCAAAGTCTGCCGGAGTGAGCCTGGTGATTCCCTCTGTATAGATATCTTCGTATCTTACATTTTTACCCGTCATAAGGGAGGACAGGATGGCGATCTTGCGGCAGGCATCATGGCCCTCCACGTCAGCCTCCGGATTACGCTCCGCATATCCCTTATCCTGTGCCTCCTTCAGCACCTCTGCAAAGTCCGCACCCTCTGCTGCCATTTTGGACAGGATATAGTTAGTGGTGCCATTTAAAATACCTGTAATTGCATCTATTTTTTCTGCTGTCAGGGAGTAGTTGAGGGGACGGATGATCGGTATGCCGCCTCCCACACTGGCTTCGAACAGATAGTTGCACCGGTTCTCCCTGGCAAGTCGGAGCAGCTCCGGCCCATGGCTGGCCACCAGCTCCTTGTTGGAGGTGCATACACTCTTGCCGGCCAGCAGGGCTTTTTTGGAGAACTCATAAGCAGGACTGATCCCTCCCATGGTCTCACAGATGATGTTCACCTCCGGATCCTCCAGGATGATGTTTACATCATGCACTACCTTATGCTCATAGGGGTCTCCGGGGAAGTCCCTCAGATCCAGGATATACCTGACATTCAGCTCCTCTCCCGCCTTCTTATTGATCTCTGCCCTGTTATTTTCGATGACCTCTACCACACCGCTTCCTACCGTACCGTATCCTAATACTGCTATATTTATCATGCTATTCTCATTCTCCTTTCGCTGCTTCTGTGCTCTTCTATTCCTTTGCCAACATTTTTACCGAATGTACACCCTGATGCCGTTCCAGTGCATCCAGCATCCCTGATACATCTCCGGCAGCAGGAAGCACCTGGACACTGAGGCTGAGCGATGCGATTCCATTGATGGGGATGCTCTGGTGGATGGTCAGTATGTTGGCCTTAAATCTGGCAATGGTTTTCAGCACATCCGACAGCAGCCCAAGCTCATCATTCATCTGAAAGGTAAGGGTGATGGTGGTTCCCTGGGAGGTATCATGGAACTGGAAGATATCGTCCTTATACTTATAGAAGGAGCTGCGGCTGATCCCCACCTGCTCCGCAGCCTCATGGATGCTGGGTGCCCTGCCTGTTTCCAGCAGCCGCTTTGCCTCCACCACCTTTAAAAGCACTTCAGGTACTGCCTTTTTCTTTACAACATAATACCCGTTTGTCGTATCCATCCCAACACCTTCCCATCATTACCTCTGTCCGTCTATACAAACATCTGTTTTGTAACGTTTTTATATCGCGTACATTTGTATGTCACTGGTGGATATTCTACCATAATATGCAAATCCAGGCAATAGGCATATAAAATTGGACGAAAAAAAATACAATGACACAAAAGGAGAGCGCCTAAGCCTCTCTCCTTTTTCTCCTCCTGTCTATATAATCCACCAGCAGCTCCACTGTCTCCTCCACTCCCAGCCTGCTGCTGTTGACAGAAATATCATAATTTCTGGAATCTCCCCATTTGCCCTCACAGAAGCTGTTGTGATAGCGCTTGCGTTCCATATCCTTCTCGCAGATAAATTTCTCAGCTACGCTCCCGGTCAGCCCATACATCCTCATGATCCGTTCAATCTTGCATTTTTTGTCAGCCAGGACAAAGATTGAAATCAGCCCCCCATACTCCTTTAATATGTTCTCACTGCACCTTCCTACAACCACAAAGGAATCTCCCCGGGATGCCTTTTTCTGCAGATAATCAAACTGTAAAAGAGCCACATTTTCCTCAGGTGAGCTGCTGAAGCCCCGGACAGTCCTGGAGAACAGGGGTATCTTCTTCTTTTCCTCCAGCCCCTCCAGATTCCTTACATCCAGATTCCTTTCATCGGCAACCTCACTGAGCAAATTGCTGTCCAGTAGCTGGATCCCATAATGCTCTGCCAGTCTCCGGGCAATCTCATGGCCGCCGCTTCCAAACTCCCTTCCGATCGAAATGATTAGTTGCTCACTCATTTTAATATACCTGCTCCCTTCTATAGATATCTCACATAAATAACCAGCATGGAAATCAGCACCACCATCAGCGTGGCCGGAACCATTTTCCTGCAGTACAGCCCCCATTTAATAATGTATCCCTCTCTGGAGGCTGTGGCAATCCCTACTACATTGGCCGAGGCCCCTATGGGTGTGGCACTTCCCCCGATATCCGTTCCCATTGCCAGCGTCCAGGCCAGAACAGACAGATCCACTCCATAGGCTGCAGACAGGCTTTTGATGATGGGTATCATGGTGGCAGCAAAGGGAATATTGTCCACAAAAGCACTGGCTGCCGCCGAAAGCCAGATGATGATGGCTGTCATCAGCATTCCATTTCCGCCGCTGATGCCGCCGATAAATCCGGCTATCCTCTCAAGGACGCCTGTCTGCTCCAGACCTCCTATGACCACAAACAGACCCACGAAAAACAGGATCGTCTTATAATCCACTTTTTTTAACAGCTCAAGGGCATTTTTCCCGGCTGCTGCCAGCGTTAACACAGCTACCAAAGCGCCGATGGCAGAGACTGTCAGCCCCGTCTGAGCATGGGTCACAAGCAGGACTACCGCACAGCCGAAGATCATGCTGCTGATGATAAATCCCTGTTTATCCCGGATCGCGGATTCCGGCGTAGGCAAAACGGCATCGTCCACCTCCTCTGATGAGCCGGCCCCCAGCTCCTTCCTGAAAATGAAGTAAAAATACGGGATCACTGCTACAAAAGCTATGGCTGCCATCATTCCTGTATTTCCCAGAAAATCACCGAAGGAATACCCCAGTGACGTACCGATAATAATATTGGGCGGATCCCCGCACATGGTAGCAGAACCGCCCAGATTGGCGCAGAATATTTCCGACAGTATCATCGGCACGGGATTGAACTTCAGCAGCCGTGACAGCTCTATGGTTACCGCCGCCAAAAACAGGATAACTGTGATGCTGTCAATAAACATGGCCAGTATGGTGGACAGGAACATAAAGGTAACGAAGATGGCAGTCACCTTATACCTCACCAGCCTGGCAATCCGCATACAGAGCCATCTGAAAAACCCTACCCTGGCCATCCCCTCTACCATGACCATCATGCCGAATATAAAGACGATGGTTTCCCAGTTGATCCCACTGCCCGCTTCTCCCTGTTCCCCTGCCGCATACCAGAATCCCGGCTTGAAAATACTCTGGATATTTATCGTTTCTATTACCGCTTCCATACTGTGCAGTCCCACTCCCAGAACCAAAACCAGGGTCAGCACTGCACAGACCAGTGAAACCACATGCCGCTCCACTATTTCCGTAACAATAAAAATAAACATTGCAATAAAAATGGCAACTGCAAATATTTGCGCAATCATTTTCAGAACCATGCTCCTTTCCATGTCGGAAGACTTTAATCCTTATTCTCCCTATCCTTGTTTTCCTGACCGGAACCATCCGGCCTTGCAGAACCATCCGGCTCCTTATCAGGCTTTACCCTGTCCAGCAGAAGATAGTCCTCACTCTCCGTGGGCAGCTCCTTCTCCTTCAGCCTTTTTCTGGAATCATCACTGAGCAGCGCGTAGATACAGGCCAGAGTGGGTACGCCCAGTATCATCCCCGCCACACCAAAGAAGCCGCCTCCTATCAGAATGGCGATCAGGATCCACATGCTGGATAATTTCAGCCTGTCTCCCAGGATCAGGGGCCCGATCACATTTCCGTCCAGCTGCTGAAGAACCAGTATGAAAACGGCAAAGATCAGCCCCTGCCTGGGTTCTGCCATCAGCAGGAGCAAGGTGCAGGGAACAGCTCCGATAAAGGGGCCGAAATAGGGAATCACATTGGTCACTCCCACAATGATGCTGATCAGCACAGCATACTCAAAGCCTGTGATGAGCATAAATACATAACAGATGAGGCCGATAATAAAGGAATCTATGATCTTGCCGTTGATGAAGCCCCCGAACACTTTATCCACATATCTGATCCCTGATACCAGGGCATTTGCATGCTTCACGTTCAGATAGGCATAGGTCAGCTTCTTTCCGTAGGAAATCAGCCTCTCCTTTTCAAATAAGACATAGATGGAAATAATAATTGCCAGCACCCCATTGAGTACCGTCTTCAGGCCCCCGATGATACCTGTAGTAATCTTCCTCACGATCTCATACATATTGGGCAGAATCACGGTATTTACATATTCGATCAGCCTGTCATACCCACTGTCCAGCATACCCAGCACATTCCGGCTGACCTCATTTCCTCCCTCCAGATAGGAGAGCACCAGGCCTTCGAGCTCCAGATAGTACCCCGGCATGTCCTCTATGATCTTGATGACAGAGGCATAGACCTGGGGGATCACCATGCAGAATCCGCCTGCCAGAAATACCAGAAACAGGGACATGGTGGCAATCACTCCCAGGATCCTGGACAGCTTCCTCTGCTTCCTTTCCTGCCCCGGCTTTCGATAAACCATTTTGGCAAGGTGCATAAAAAGATGCTTTTCCAGAAATTTCAGCATGGGATTCAGCAGATAGCCCAGCACAAAGCCTGACACCACAGGAAAGAGTGTATTGGTAACCATCGTACTGAACTCCTTATACTTAGTTCCCTGCTCCAGCACATTGTTAAATATGCTGGCCACCAGAATCACTGCCAAGGCAAGCACCGCAATATTGATGTACTTCTTTTCGATCTTCCATTTCCTCATTGGTAGTGACAGCTCCTTTTCTTTTTCCTTTCTGTCCATTGTACCACTTTCAAATAGGAATGTCAGCCATTTCATTTTATTTCTTTGACAGCAATTCCTTTAATACACGGTTCACTGCTCCCGGATCTGCCCTGCCCTTCATGGCCTTCATGGTCTGGCCTACCAGAAAGCCTATGGCCTTTTCCCTGCCCTTCCGATAGTCCTCCACAGACTTGGGATTGGCCGCCACTACCTCTTCCGCCGCCCTCCTCAGCGCCCCTTCATCACTTACCATTTTCAGTCCCTTTTCCTCCGCATACTGTTCCGGATCCACATCCCTGTCAAACATGGCTTCGAAGATCTCCTTGGCTGCCGTGCTGTTGACAGCCTTTTCATCGATCAGCCTGATCAGCCCGGCCAGATGCTCGGGGGAAACACAGATATCCTCCGGTTCCATCCCCCTCTCCTTCAGCAGCCGGAGCGTCTCTCCCATGAGCCAGTTGGATACCTTTTTCGGCTGGCCGCAGAGAGCCGTGGTCTCCTCAAAGAGATCCGCCATATGCTTGGAAGCGGTAATAATCTCAATATCATAGTCAGGGATGGGGTACTCCTTCTTATAGCGCGCCATTTTCTCCGTGCGGAACTCCGGCTGCCTGCGGCGGATTTCTTCCAGCCAGTCCTCACTGATGGCCACAGGCACCAGATCCGGATCCGGAAAATAACGGTAATCCCGGGCATCCTCCTTGCTCCTCATGGCATAGGATTCTTCTCTTATATCATCCCACCGCCTGGTCTCCTGAACCACCTCTTTTCCTTCTTCCAAAAGGCTGATCTGACGTTCCCTCTCTCCCCGGATCGCCCGGGAAATGGCACGGAAGGAGTTGAGGTTCTTCATTTCCGTCCTGGTTCCAAGCCCTTCCGTCCCGGCCTCCCGGACAGACAGGTTCACATCCGCCCTCATGGAGCCCTCCTGTAATTTGCAGTCCGATACTCCCAGATACCGGAGGATGGTCCGCAGCTTCTCCAGATAAGCGATGACCTCCTCTGCACTGCCCATATCCGGTTCCGATACAATCTCCAGCAGCGGAACCCCGGAGCGGTTATAATCCACCAGGGAGCAGTCCTCCCACTGATCATGGATCAGCTTGCCTGCATCCTCCTCCATATGAATCTCATGGATGCCGATGGACTTCCTCCCCTCCCCTGTTTCGATTTCCACACTGCCCCCCCGGCAGATGGGGAGATAGAGCTGAGATATCTGATAGTTCTGCGGGTTATCCGGGTAAAAATAGTTTTTTCTGTCAAATTTACAGTATCTGGTAATGGAGCAGTTGAGCGCCAGTCCCACTGCCACAGCATATTCCAGTACCTGCCTGTTGAGTACCGGAAGGGCGCCGGGCATACCGGTGCATACCGGACAGGTATGGGTATTGGGCTGGCCTCCGAAGGCGGTGGAGCAGCCGCAGAAAATCTTGGTTTCAGTAGCCAGCTCTACATGCACCTCCAAACCAATGACCGTTTCATATTGCTTTCCCATATGTCATTCCCCCTCCCTTTCCAAAGCATTTCCGTTTTCAGCCGGCAGACCGAAGTCCCCTCTGGCCCTTTCATAGGTATAGGCAGCCCTCAGCAGGAGCTTTTCCTGAAAGCAGTCCCCGATGAGCTGCAGACCCACAGGAAGCCCCCCGGCATCTGTTCCGCAGGGCAGGCTGATGGCCGGAAGCCCTGCCAGATTCACAGAGATGGTATAGATATCCCCCAGATACATCCTGATCGGGTCTGTGAGGCTTTCTCCCAGCCTGGGCGCCGTAGTGGGGGCTACCGGGCCCAGTATGATATCATATCTGGAAAAGGCCTCGTCAAAGGCCTTTTTGATCAGTGCCTTCACCTTCAGTGCCTTCAGATAATAGGCATCATAATATCCGGAGCTGAGGACAAAGGAGCCCAGCATGATTCTTCGCTTCACCTCCGGTCCAAAGCCTTCAGAACGGGACTTCTTATACAGGCTGTGCAGTCCCTGATACCCGGGCGCGCGATAGCCGTATTTGATGCCGTCAAAACGTTCCAGATTGGAGCTGGCCTCTGCGGAAGCAATGGTATAATAGGCAGGAACTGCATATTCCACCAGGCTCAGGTCGAACTCCTCTACCAGTGCCCCCCTCTCCCTCAGCACATCAGCAGCCTTTAAAACCGCAGCCTTCACCTCCGGATCGATCCCCTCTCCGAAATAATCCCCGGGAACACCGATCCTCAGCCCCTGTACATCCTCCTCCAGGGCTCCCATAAAATCCCTGTCCTTTCTCTCCACAGAGGTGGAATCCCTGGGATCATGGACTGCGATGGCCTCCAGCAGGGCCGCACAGTCCCTCACATCTCTGGTGATGGGTCCGATCTGATCCAGGGAGGAGCCATAGGCGATAAGTCCCCAGCGGGATACCGTCCCATAGGTAGGCTTCATCCCCACCACCCCGCAGAAGGAGGCGGGCTGACGGATCGAGCCGCCTGTATCAGAGCCCAGTGCCGCAAAGCATTCTCCGGCTGCCACCGCCGCTGCGGAGCCCCCCGAGGAGCCCCCCGGCACTCTGGCCGCATCCCAGGGATTTCTCGTCTCCCCATAGGCGGAGGTCTCCGTGGTAGAGCCCATGGCAAATTCATCCATATTGGTCTTGCCTACGATCAGCATCCCCGCCCTTTCCAGACATTTCACAGCCTCCGCCGAATACATCGGAACAAAATTTCCCAGCATGCGGGAGGCACAGGTGGTGAGCATTCCCTCCGTACAGATATTATCCTTCACCGCAATGGGAACTCCCGCCAGAGGCCCTGTCAGCTCTCCTGCATCCAGCTTCTTCTGCAGCACCTCTGCCTGTCTCAGCACAGCTCCTCTGTCCACCGTAATATAGCAATGATACAGGGGTTCTTTTTTCTCTATCCTTTCCAGCACAGCCTCTGCAGCCTGGGCCACCCGGATCTCTCCCACCTTTATCCCGGCACCCAGCTCCAGGGCTGTCAATCTCAGCAAATCCATACTTTCCCGCTCCTCTCTCCTTCCATGTCAGTCAAAGGTTTTCGGCACCACGAACATCCCATCCTTCTCCTCCGGTGCATTCTTCAGGATGTCTCCCCTCATGTCTCCGTTTGTGACCACATCCTCCCGGAACACATTTTCCACCGTAAATACATGGGACACAGGCTCTATCCCTGCCGTATCCAGCTCCTCCAGCTTACCGATATAGTCCAGCATCCTTCCCATATCCCCCTTGGCCTGCTCCCTCTCCTCAGGAGAAAGCTCCAGCTTTGCCAGAATGCCTATATATTCTATTGTTTCGTCATCTATCCTTGGCTTCACCTTTATGACTCCTTTCTTAATCCCTGACCCTGATATGGGCCTCTCTCAGCTGCTTTTCCGTCACGTCGCCGGGTGCTCCGCACATCAGATCCTGGGCCGAGCCGCTCATGGGAAAGGCTATGACCTCTCTTATGCTCTCCTCTCCCCGCAGCAGCATGATCATCCTGTCCACCCCAGGCGCCATGCCTGCATGGGGCGGTGCCCCGAACTGAAATGCCTGGTAGAGGGCACCGAATTTTCTTTTTAATGTCTCCCGGTCATAGCCTGCGATCTCAAATGCCTTAACCATGGTCTGCAGATCATGGTTTCTGACCGCTCCCGAGGAAAGCTCCACGCCGTTGCAGACGATGTCATACTGATAAGCCAGTACCTGGAGGGGATCCTCTTCCTCCAGAGCCTTCAGCCCGCCCTGGGGCATGGAAAAGGGATTATGGGTAAAGCCAATCTGCTTTGTCTCGCTGTCCAGCTCAAACATGGGAAAATCATTGACATAGCAGAAGCGGAAGGCCTTTTTTTCACACAGCCCCAGTCTCTCTCCCAGCTCCATACGTATCTGTCCCGCATAGTAATTGGCCCTCTCCTCCCTGTCCGCGATAAAAAAGAGGGTATCCCCGGACTCCAGCCTCGCCAGACTGCGCAGCTCTGACTTCCTCTCCTCCGGAATAAATTTATCTATCGGCCCCTTGTAGCTCAGATCCTCTGTCACCTCCAGATAGCCCAGGCCGCCCATCCCCAAGGAGGTGGCAAACCCAAGCAGCTTCTCGTGAAAGCCCTTCGACATCTCCGCATGCACCCTGATGGCTCTTACCGTCCTTCCTATAAAGGGCCTGAAGCTGCAGCGCTGGAAAAACTCCGTCACATCCATGATCCGAAGCGGATTTCTCAGATCCGGCTTATCGGTACCGAACTCCAGCATGGCCTGGCTGTAGCTGAGGACCGGATAGGGTGCCCCGGTCACCTCATAACCCTCCGGAGCAAATTTCTCAAAGACCGCCGACAGCACCTCCTCCCCCACCCGGAACACATCCTCCTGAGTGGCAAAGCTCATCTCGAAGTCAAGCTGGTAAAATTCTCCCGGAGACCGGTCAGCTCTGGCATCCTCATCCCTGAAGCAGGGAGCTATCTGAAAATATTTATCGAAGCCGGACACCATCAGAAGCTGCTTATATTGCTGAGGCGCCTGGGGCAGGGCATAAAATTTGCCTTTGTATTTTCTGGAGGGAACGATGTAGTCCCTGGCTCCCTCCGGTGAGGAGGCGCAGAGGATAGGCGTCTGTATCTCCAGAAATCCCATTTCCGTCATCTTCTCTCTCAGGTAACTGATCACCCTGGAGCGAAAAACAATGTTCTCCTTTACCTTCGCATTCCTCAGATCCAGATAACGATATTTCAGCCTCACATCCTCCCTGGTTTCCCTGGATGTCATGATCTCAAAGGGAAGCTGCTTATATACCCGGCCCAGCACGGTAAGGGTATGCGCCGCCAGCTCAATGGTTCCTGTAGGGATCCTTGGATTGTAGGTCTCCTGATCCCTCTGACGGATGGTTCCCTCCACGGAAACGACCTCCTCCCTGAGAATCCCCTTCAGCATCCCGGGATCCTGGATCACTACCTGCAGCACACCGTACATATCCCGTAGATCCAGAAAGGACACTCCTCCATGGTCCCGGATATTCTCTACCCATCCGGCCGCCTTTATGGTCTTTCCGATGCAGGATTCATCGATATCCTTTACAATCGTGTCTCTGTACATGTTTTTGTCTGTCATAGTCTGTCCTCCTTTTTCCTGTCTGGTGCTCCGGGAGGAAGATTTCCAGCAAAGCAAAAAGTCCCGGAACACAGTTTCCTGTATTCCGGGACGGATAAACAAAAATAATATCCGCGGTACCACCCGCATTGACAAGCCGACACCTCCATCAAGATGTATGAACCGCCCTGCCCACTCTTACGTTTAACGCACGTTCACGTATTTCCCTAGCATCCCCCCCGGAAGCCTGTGAAAAAGCCTCCTGACAGGGCTGTTCGGAAAATCTGCTCCAGAGTGTTCCCTTTATTACTTCCCACGAACAGCGCTCTCAGTCGGTGACGCCGTATTCCTGTCGTTTTTCATAACAAGAGTCTCTTTCAACGCATTTACTGATCAATTCTTTTGATAAGCGAATACTATCACAACTTTTGGCAAATTGCAAGAGTTTTCTGATTTTTTTTGAGCAGCTATCAGGCCCTTTACAGTGCCTTGATCCTGTCCACTGCAGCCACCGTGTTCTCATAGCTTCCGAAGGCTGTCAGTCTGAAGTAGGTCTCTCCGCTGGGGCCGAAGCCTGAACCGGGCGTACCCACTACGCCTGCATTTTCCAGCAGATAGTCAAAGAACTCCCAGCTGGTCATGCCCTCAGGCGCCTTCAGCCAGATATAGGGGGCATTCACACCGCCGGATACCGTATACCCGGCTTCCTTTAAGCCATTTAAAATATATTTTGCATTGTTCATGTAATAAGCGATCTGCTCCTTAAGCTGTGCCTTCCCTGCCTGGGAATAAACCGCCTCTCCTGCCCGCTGTACGATATAAGGCGCTCCATTGTACTTTGTGCCGTGCCTCCTCGCCCACAGGGAATGAAGGGTCACATCGCCGCACTTCAGGTCCTTCGGAACCACCGCAGCACCCAGGCGCACACCCGTAAACCCTGCATTTTTTGAGAAGGAACGCAGTTCAATAGCGCAGGCCCTGGCTCCCTCACACTCATAGATGGTATGGGGGACATCTGCCTCGGAGATATATGCCTCATAGGCCGCATCGTAGATGATCACTGCTCCCACTCTATTGGCATAGTCCACCCATTCCTGAAGCTGGGCCCTGGTGATAGTGGAGCCTGTGGGATTGTTGGGGAAGCAGAGATAGATGATGTCAGGAGTCTCCTTTGGCAGCTCCGGCGCAAAATCATTCTCCGCCAGACAGGGCATATAGATCACGTCGCTCCAGGTCTCCAGCTTCCCATCGTAGGTTCCTGTCCTGCCCGCCATCACATTGGTGTCCACATACACCGGATATACAGGATCACAGACCGCGATCCTGTTGTCCGCAGCAAAAATCTCCTGTATATTTCCGGAATCACACTTGGCGCCGTCAGATACAAAGATCTCATCTGCTGCAATATCACAGCCCCTTGCCTTATAGTCGTTATCTGCAATAGCATTCCTTAAAAATTCATAGCCCAGATCAGGCGCATATCCCCTGAAGCTCTCCGCACTTCCCATCTCGTCCACCGCGGTATGCAGACTCTCGATAATGGCCGGGGCCAGAGGCTGGGTCACATCCCCGATACCCAGACGGATGATCTTTTTCTCAGGATGGGCCTGGGAATACTCATTTACCTTTTTTGCTATCGTAGAAAAAAGATAGCTTCCGGGCAGCTTCAGATAATTCTCATTGATTTTGAACATAATGCTTCTCCTCTCATTCCATTGATCCCTGACTGATTTCCATTTCCCCTTCAAATACAGTCTCCGCAGGACCGGTCATATAGACCAGGTCTTCCTCTCTGTCCCAGCGGATTCTCAGTTCACCGCCTAATAGTTTAACAGTAACCTCCTCCTGCGTCAAACCATTTAATACACAGGCCACTGCCGCAGCGCAGGCTCCCGTGCCGCAGGCCAGGGTTTCCCCCGTCCCCCGCTCCCAGACACGCATCTGCACTGTCTCTCTGTCCAGGACCCTGACAAATTCCGTATTGATCCTTCTGGGAAAACGGATGTGGTTCTCAAACTCAGGGCCGATGGCCTCCAGCTTCAGACCATCCACATCCTCCACAAATACCACCGCATGGGGATTCCCCATGGAAACACAGGTCATCTGATAGACCTCTCCTCCCACTCTGATCTCCTCCGCTATCACCTCCTCATGGTCAGAAACCACGGGGATCTCCTCCGCCCTGAGCACAGGCCTGCCCATATTGACCTTTACCCCCACTGCCCTGCCATCCTCTATGGCCAGTTCCAGCGGCTTTACCCTTCCGCAGCTTACGATACGGATGGCGGTCTGATCCGTCAGTCCCTTGTCATACACATACTTTGCCACGCAGCGGATCCCATTGCCGCACATCTCTGCCCTGGTTCCGTCCGCATTGTACATCTCCATCTCAAAGTCTGCCGGCTCTCCTCCTTCTGTCTCCGGAGCCGGATTTATGAAAATGACCCCGTCTCCTCCCACCCCGAAATGTCTGTCACTGAGCCGCCTTACCAGCTTCTCCTTTTTATCCTGAGGGATTTTCTCTTTGAAGCCGTTCACATAAACATAATCATTTCCACAGCCATGCATTTTTGTAAATCTGATTTTCATGGGCATTGCTTCCTTTCTGCTGAAAATATTGTACCATTCCTCTTCCGGACATTTTCATTTATTCTAGCACAGTCCCGAATAAAAATACAGGCCGGTAAGAAAAATTCAGCTACGGACTGCAGATTTTGCAGGGAACATACCCCTGGCTGATCAGCTCCTCCCTGGCAGCATTCACAGCCTTTTTGTTAGACTCCCCCATCTCTTCCACCGACCCACAATCCGGATAATGAAACTTCCCTGTATTGGTGTTGCACACATAGGCGGCAGCTTCCGAGGCCGCTGTGCCCTCTCCTGCCTTCCAGCTTTCTGTGGGCGCACAGTTCCATATGATATCCGTACCGTTTGATTCTGCAACAACAGTGCCCTGCTCATCTGTCCGGAACAGCTTCACCCCCATACTGCGGAAGCTGTTCATGGGTTCCGCATGAGGATGCCCATAGGAATTGTCCTCCCCACAGCTTACCACCACATAGGTTGGCCGGGCTGCCTCCAGCAGCGCTTTGGAATTGGAGGTCCGGCTTCCGTGATGGCCGGCCTTGTAAACATCACAGGCAGGGCTGATGCCGTTGTCCAGCATATCCGCTTCTGCTTCTTCCTCCGCGTCACCGGTGAACAGGAATTTTGTTCTTCCGTAGGTCACAAGAAGGCCCAAAGAAGCGTTATTGGGATCCGAGTAAGCTTTGTTTGGCCCTAATATCTGAAAGGCTGCAGTGCCCAGGGCATAGGTATCGCCCACATTGGGAACAGACCACTGATATCCTCTGTAATCCAGTGCCTGCTCCAGCTCCTCATAGGTTCGGCTGTCCTTCCTGTAAGGAGACATCAATACATTTTCTATGTCCAGCTTGGAAACAATCACATCAGCGCCGCCGATGTGATCTGCATCCGGGTGGGTCAGCACCAGATATTTCAGGCTTGTGACGCCCTGCTTGGAAAGATACAGCTGAACTGCCGTACCCTTTGTATTGTCGCCGGCATCGATGAGCATGGCTTCTCCGTCACAGGTAAGGAGGGCAGCATCTCCCTGCCCCACATCGATAAAGTGTACCGTCAGATAGGAGGGAAGCTTTGCTTCCTCCTGAGATCCTCCTGACATTTTGAAGGATGCCGTGGCTTCCTCCAGTGAATCAGCATGCCCGGATACAAGGGTACTTCCACATGCTGTCAGAAAAAACAGGCTGAGGAGTAATACTGCCAGCCTCCCGATTTTCCAATTCCTCATTCTCTGCCCTCCTCATCCGATCTTTATTCCTGACGAATCTCTCACAACACCATCCCCGCCAAATATATCCCCAGCAAATGCAGCGGATAATATAAATAAAAAAAGCGTTTCAGGTTCAGCCCTCCCCGCTCTCCATTATAAAACATTAAGAAAGGGACTGCAGCCAGTCCATACCATTGGATTCCCTCCATGCTGATGCCAAGCAGGAGCAAGGCCAGCGCAGCCAGCAGGATTCTCTGCGCCTTCGTCTTACCTATGTATACAAGCAGGGGCAGCAAGACCCCCCATACGCCGTAATCCACCGCAAAATCTGTACCCGGCAGCAGATCTGCCAGCAGGCCCGGAAATATCACACATAAAAACCAGACCCAGAAAAGCAGCACTCCGAAAACAAACCAGGAAAACACGTCCTTTTTCCTCATGGCATTGTCCGCACTGTATACGAGCAGGATGGACAGAGAAAAGGTCACCAGTATACATTGATAAAGGGAACCCTCTGCCAGGAAATATACTGCCTGACATAGCAGGGCCATTTTGGCCATGGAGGTTAAATATTGTCTCCGGCGGCTGGTATATCTGCAGCCCTCGGCAATCATAAATGCAAATATGGGAAATGCCAGCCTTCCCACAATCTGCAGCAGGATATATTGGGGGCATAGCTGTTTTCCTATATGATCACAGGTCATGGCTATCAAGGCTATGCCCTTGAGCTGATTGCATGTCAGTCCCCCTTTTTTTCTCTCCATGCTTCTGTCCACACTCCCTTCAAGGCCAGGAGGCCTTATACACAAAACAAAGCCCTACATCAGCCGGGCAAAAAAGGAAGCAGCCACCACTGTCAGCGTACCGGAGACTACGATGGAAAGGCTGCTCATGGCCCCTTCTACCTCCCCCAGCTCCAGAGCCTTGGCCGTACCAATGGCATGGGAAGCCGTACCCAGGGCCAGTCCTTTTGCAATAGGCTCCCTGATGCCGAACACCTTAAACACGGTTTCCGCTATCACATTTCCCAGGATACCCGTAATGATGATAAGGATCACCGTAACCGTCACGATCCCTCCCAGCTTCTCCGACACTCCTATCCCTATTGCTGTGGTAATGGACTTGGGGAGCAGGGTGACATACTGCTCATGGGAAAACCCGAACAGCTTAGCCAGTACGAATATACTAGTCAGGCTGGAGAGCACACCGGAACAGATGGAAACCAAAATTGCCTTCCAATCCTTTTTTAACAGCTCCAGCTGCTGATACAGGGGAACCGCCAGACAAACGGTGGCCGGCGTCAGCAGATAGCTGAGATACTTTCCTCCTGCATTGTAGGAAGCATAATCCACCCGCAGCAAAGACAGCACTGCTATAACAAACACGATGGAGATCAGCAGCGGATTGCAGAGCGGAGTCTTCAGCTTCTTTTTTAAGAACAGCCCTATTTCATAGCCGGCCAGGCTCACCGCTACTCCGAAAAACAAAGAACTCTTAAAAAAATCACTGATCTGCATCCTTTTCCTTCCTCCCTCTTCCTGCTATGGCCTGGGCGCACCTTCCCGTCACCGCCATTACCACTACAGTTGTCACCGCTACTGCCGTCAGCATGGGAAGGAGGATCCCCTGCAGCTCCACATAGGACTCCATCAGCCCCACTGCTGCCGGTATGAACATCAGCGGCATGATTTCCACCAGAAACCCGGACGCATCCTTCACCGCCTCTGCCTTCAGCAGGCCGCTGAGCAGCAGGAGCAGCATGATGAAAAGTCCATAGATGCTTGCCGGGATGGGCAGGGGCAGCAGAACCTCCAGCGCCTCTGCTGCCAGCGCCACCAGCAGGATGATCATAAACTGCTTTACATACTTCATTTTTATTCTTCTCTCCTTTCCCGGCTGCCTTGTTCAGCCGCAGGCTGTCAGCCCTTCTCCCCGGCCCCCTCCAGCAGGGCGATCACCTCCGCCAGACTGAGCCTCCTCTCTCTGGCAATGGCCGCCAGATCCTCATATTCGTATTTGGATCGGCATATGCCATAGCCTTCAGAATCCTTGCGCCTCACCCTTCCGTAGGGAGTCTCCAGCTCCTCCGTTTTCCTTTTCAGCACATAACGTTGTACCTCCTGCTCTCGGATCCCTATTGTAGTAGTATGCCTGAAAAGGAGGGCTGTTATTTCCTCCTTCTGCTTTTCTTTACAAAGAACACAGAGCAGGATCCCGGGCCGGGATTTTTTCATTCCCACAGGCACGGTATAGACCTCCAGTGCTCCTCCCTCAAACAGACGTTCCATGGCAAAGCCGATCTCCTCCGCCGTCATATCGTCCAGGTTGCAGGAAAGCTCCAGCACCTTTTCTCCCCTGCCCTCCGTCTCACCCAACAGGGCCCTGACGCAGTTGGCAGCCTCAAAATCCTTTTTTCCCATGCCGTAGCCGATAGCCCTGGTCCGCATAGGAGGCATGTCACCGAAGCCTGTGCCAAAATATTTCAGCAGAGCGGCCCCCGTAGGCGTACACAGCTCCCCTTTTACGCTCCCTCCATAGATCGGGATCTCCTGCAGCAGACAGGCAGCAGCAGGAGCCGGAACCGGCAGTATGCCATGGGCGCAGCGAACCTGTCCGCTCCCCACATGGACAGGCGACACCACCACCTCATCCGGTGCCAGCCTGTACATCAGCAGACAGACTGCGGTGATATCCGCCACCGCATCCATGGCGCCCACCTCATGAAAATGGATTTCTGTCACCGGCACACCATGAACCCGGCTCTCTGCCTCTGCGATCATCCTATACACTGCCATAACATCCTTTTTCACCCTCTCCGGAAGCTGCAGCTGATCCATCACGATATGCTCCACACTGTGCAGCGTACGGTGAGAATGGGAGTGCTCTCCATGCATGTGGCCATGTCCCCGCTCCCCGCTGCCTTCCTCCGTCCCATCCACCAAAACTGAAAAATGAGTTCCTGTAATGCCGCATTTCACAGCCCTCTCACTTTTTACCTGCACCCCGGGTATGCCCAGCCCATTCATTTCCCGGACAAAGGCCTCCCGATCCGGCAGCAGCTCCATCAGCGCCGCCGCCAGCATATCCCCGGCTGCCCCCATACTGCAGTCCAGATATAATATTTTCATTTTATCACCATGCTCCTTTCAGGGGCGGAAGCTCTACTGCCTTTTCTCCGCCATATGATTGATCATGCTGGCCAGATAGCCCGCTCCAAAGCCGTTGTCAATATTTACCACCGATACGCCGCTGGCACAGGAATTCAGCATGGAAAGCAGGGCAGACAGACCGCCGAAGGAGGCGCCGTAGCCCACGCTGGCAGGCACCGCGATCACCGGGCAGTCTGCCAGTCCCCCTATGACGCTGGCCAGTGCCCCCTCCATGCCGGCGATGACGATAATAACACTGGCTCCCATGATGTGCTCCAGACCGGCCAGCGTCCTGTGCAGGCCGGCCACTCCCACATCATAGAGGCGGAACACCCGGTTCCCCAATACCTGAGCCGTCAGCGCCGCCTCCTCGGCTACCGGAATATCGCTGGTACCCCCGGTGGCTATAACGATGCGCCCGATACCGTCCGGCTCCGGCAGTTCTCCGATGACACCTGCCCTGGCTTCCTTATGATAGTCCAGTCTGTGAGCCCTTCCCACCTCTTCAGCCTTTTCCTCCGACAGCCGGGTGATGAGTATGGTATCCTGTCCATTTTTCTTCATGGTATCTGCGATGCCGATGATCTGTGCACCGGTCTTTCCTGCCCCATAGATCACCTCTGCCGCTCCCTGGCGCACCCTCCGGTGCAGATCCACCTTGGCATAGCCGATATCCTCAAAGGGCTCCATCCTGATTTTGAGCAGAGCCTCCTCCACAGAAAGGCTGCCGGCACGAACCGCCTCCAGCACCTGCTTGATCTCACTGTTCACTCCGCACCTCCAGATCCAGCAGCACTCCGCTGTAATATTTTTTTAATTCCTGCAGGATCCGGCTTCTGTTCTCCAGCAAAAGAGGAAGCTGGCTCTCCTGTACCTGCAGCCTGGCGCAGTCAGCCAGCAGCCTTACCCGAAAGTCCCTAAGGCCCATGGAAAAAAGAAAGCCCTCTGCCGCCTCTGTTTTCTCCAGCCTCTCCGCCGTGATCTCACAGCCGGTGGGAATCCTGGTGGCCAGACAGGCATAGGCAGGCTTATCCCAGGTAAACAGTCCTGCCTCCCTGGAAAGGCGGCGGATTTCCTGCTTAGTCAAGCCGCATTCCCTCAGCGGGGAGCGGACAGCCATCTCCTCCAATGCCTTCATTCCAGGCCGGTCTCCGGCATCATCGGAGGCATTGGTACCGTCCATCAGCACCTCATAGCCATCCTCCCCGGCCGCCCTCATGATCTCTCCAAAAACGGCCCTCTTGCAATGATAGCAGCGGTTGGCCGGGTTAGCCGTCACCTCCGGCAGGCCCAGCACATCCACTTCCAATATTCTCATATCTGCCCCCAGCTCCTCAGCCAGGCGGCAGGCATCCTCCATCTCAAATCCGGGCTGGAAGGAGGATTTCACATAATAGGCCCTCACCTGCGCTCCATACCGGATCGCCGCATGGAGCAGATAGGCAGAATCCACTCCTCCCGAAAAGGCCAGGGCCACCCTTGGATAATCAATAAAAAATTCTTTCAGTGTCATTAAAATCTCCTTTATCTTACCTTATAAGTTACTCTGCTTCCGGTTCATCTGTCTGTGCAGCCAGCTTCCTGCATCCGTGATGCACAGCAGAGTGGCCACCAGGAACAGGCCGGGGATCAGGATCATCCACCAGGAGCCGGAAAGCAGTGCGTTTTCAGACATGGTCAGCATACTGCCCCAGGTCACTGTTTCCAGAGGCAGGCCGATTCCCATAAAGCTTAAGGTGGACTCTGCAGCAATGGCACTGCGGATATTCATCACTACCATAAACATAATAGAAGAAACAATGTTGGGTGTCAAATGCTTCCGCAGAATATGAAAAAAGCCGCCTCCCATACACCGGGAAGCCAGGACGTATTCACTGCCCCGGAGCTGCCGCACTTCTGTCCGCACCACCTTGGCGATACTGGCCCACCCTGTGATCCCTATAACGAAAGCAATACTGAACACATTGGCCTTCCCCATGACCGCCTGAACCAGGATGATAAAAAGCAGAGACGGTATGCTCAGCAGAATCTCCGTCAGTCTCATAATCAGTCTGTCCATCCATTTTCGGGAAAGACCGCTGACAGCTCCCACCAGGATCCCCATAGCAGACGAAATCAGCGCTGCCCCAAAGCCAATCAGCAGGGAGAGCCTTCCCCCGTGCCAGACCATGGAAAAAATATCCCGGCCCATGATGTCTGTTCCAAACCAAAATGCTCTATTGGGCGGAAGATTACAATGGGCCAGATCCATATAAGCCGGATCCCGGGGAATAAAAAATTCACTGCAAAGGCAGCCCAGCGCAATAACTGCCAGAAGAAAAAAAGAAACCACCGGCTTCCCCTTATACCATTTCTGTCTTATGGAAGCCTCTATCCCTTCCTCCTGCCTTATGCCCACCAGGACAAACTGATTCTCATCCATCCTCTCCTGCCTCCCATCGTTCTGTTATCCTGACTGCCTCATCCGCCTTTATCCTTGGGTCAATACGTTCATTTATCATCTGTGCCGCCAGGTTGCCCAGCATAACCACAGCACCCGAAAGGATGCACAGCAGCATCAGCAGATTATAATCCTGATACCTTGCGCTCTCATAGGAAAGAGTTCCCAGGCCGGGATAGGAGAACACCGCCTCTACCACGTAGGTCCCTCCTAAAATGTGAGGAACCGAGATCCCCATAAGACTCAGATAAGAAGGCAGAATATTGGGCAGACAATGACGGAATATGATCCTTCTTTTTCCCACTCCCTTGGCTCTGGCCAAAAGCACATAGTCAGCCCGTACCTCTGCCCACAGCTTATTGCGAATCATATATGCGTAATACCACAGATGACTCATCACAACAACCGTCATCGGAAGGATCAGGTGTCTGGCTCTGTCTGCCAGATCTCCCCCCCTGCCCGCAGAGTATGCGCCGCTGCTGGGCAATACCCTGAGAAAAACTGCAAAAACCAGGAGCAGCACCAGGGAAAGCCAGAATTCCGGTATACAGCTGGTGACAGTCCCCACCCTGCAGATGATTCTGTCAATCCACCTGCCTTCAAACCAGACACACAGAATGCCCAGCAGCAGTGCCAGGCCAAAGATGAGAAGAAAGCCGATTCCGCCCAGAATCAGTGTATTTCCTGTCCTGCTGCCGATGACCTCCCTCACATCCATCTTATACTTATAAGAGATGCCGAAATCCCCTTTCAGAGCCCCGGCCAGCCAGCGGGCATACTGCACTCGGACAGGAGCATCCAAGCCCAGTCTTTCTTCCGCCCACGCCCGTTCCTGGGGACTCATCCTTTCCGCCCTGTCTCCGTAATAGGAAACCAGCGGATCTCCCGGTGCCAGCCGGGAGATATAAAAAACCGTCAGTGACAGGATAAAAAGACTGGCAAGAAACAGGAGCAGCTTACCTCCAAAATAAAAAAACGGATTGCGCCTCTTCATCTCCTCCTGCCTCCTTCCTCTTTCTCCTTCATCCTCCCGGCTCTCTCCATCCCGGGGTCAGGCCGGGGAATGGAGGACAGCAGCAGCCTTGTATAAGGATGCCTGGGATTTTCAAACAACTCCCTGGTCTCAGCCACCTCCACCATTTTTCCCTGATGCAGGACACCCACCCGGTCGCACAGATATCTTACCACGGCCAGGTCATGGGCAATAAACAGGAAAGTGAAGCCGTGCTCCTTCTGCAGATGCTTAAACAGATTAAGAATCTGAGCCTGTATGGACACATCCAGGGAAGCAACCGGCTCATCTGCCACCAACAGCTCCGGCTCCATGGACAAGGCCCTGGCGATGGCCGCTCTCTGCCTCATCCCACCGGACAGCTCCGGCGGATACCTGTCCAGACAGGAGACATCCATCCCCACTGCCCGAAGCTGGAACCGGGCCTCTGCTCTGAGCGAACCTCTGGGCGGTGTCCTGCGGCTCACCGCCATAGGCTCTCCGATGATATCTGCCACCTTCATCCTCTGATTTAAGCTGGAATCAGAATCCTGAAAAATCAGCTGTCTGGAGGTCTGCAGCATCTTCCTATGCTGCCGGAACTGCTTTGGATCACAGACATTGACCCCCTTATAGAGAATCTCTCCTGCGGAGGGCCGGCAGATATTCATGATACAGCGGGCCAGAGTGGATTTGCCGGAGCCTGATTCTCCCACCAGCCCGAAAATCTCTCCCCTTTTGATACAAAAGGATACATCCTCCACTGCCGGGATCACCATCCTTTTGCTGATTCTGAAATGATGGGTCAGATGCCGTACCTCTAACAGGATCTCTTCCCGGATATTATCCTTTTTCGTCCCCCTGCTCCCTCCCGGCTCCGGAGCCCCTGTACCCGGCATAAAGCCACGGCCGGGGGAGAGCAGCTCCTTCAGTCCTCCTCTCAGGGGGGATGTGATCCGGGGGGCCCTCTCATCCAGCAGCCAGGTGGCCGCATAGTGGGTGTCCGTGATTCTGAACATGGGCGGCATCCTTTCATAATCAATGGCAAGGGCATATTCATTGCGGCAGGCGAAGGCATCCCCCGGCGGCGGATGGATCAGTCCGGGCGGCAGGCCCGGGATCGTATACAGCTCCTCCCCCTCTTTTGCAAAGGCAGGAAGCGCCCTCATCAGTCCCCAGGTATAGGGATGGCGGGCATCGTAGTAGACCTCCTCCGCTGTCCCGATCTCCACGATCCTGCCAGCATACATCACGGCCACCCGATCCGCGGCCCTAGCCACTACGCCCAGGTCATGGGACACCAGCAGCGTGGCCGTCCCCAGCTTCCTCTGGATCTCCCGGAACAGCTCCAGAATCTGTGCCTGCACTGTCACATCCAGAGCCGTAGTTGGCTCATCTGCAAATAAAAGCCTGGGATCGGAGGCCAATGCCATGGCCAGCACGCTCCGCTGGCGCATGCCGCCGGAAAAGCTATGGGGATAGAGCCGATACCTCTCCTGCGGCTCCCCGATGCCCACCAGTCTCATCAGCTCCAGCACCCGTCCGTACACGGCCTCCCTCCTCCAGTCGGGATGACGGAGACGCACTGCCTCTGCAATCTGCTCTCCGATGGGGATCGCTGGGTTCAGCGCCGTCATGGGATTCTGAAATACCATGGAAAACAGACTGCCTCTCAGCCTTTCCATATCACGCTGCCTGTATCCGGTAATATCCACCCCATCCAAGGTGATGCTTCCGCTTCTGTACCGGGCATTGCCGGGCAGCAGCTTCATAATGCTTTTGCACAGTACACTTTTGCCGCACCCCGATTCCCCCACCAGAGCCAATACCTCCCCGGCTTTCAGGGATAAGGAGACATCCCGTACTGCCTGAATCTCTCCCTGCTCTGTATCGAAGCTGACGGTAAGGTTTTTTACCTCTAAAAGCCCTGCCAACTGCTATTCACTCTCCTTCTGCTTGCCCAACGTCCATTCCGTGATATTCCAGAAAATCCCTACGCCATGGTGCCCCATCACCCTGTCTTCCTCTATCCCCTCCAATTCGGAAACCGCTACATAATCTGCATCCACATAGCAGATAAAGGTATAGGGGGGATCCAGAGCCAGCTCCCTCTGGAAGCTGGCATAGGCCTCTGCACGTACCTTTGGGTTGTCGGACTGACGGGCCTGTATCAGGTACTGATCCACCTTTTCGTTGGAATAGCCGCTGTAGTTGGCTCCCTTGTCTGTACCAAATACCTTATAGGTATGATCATCCGCATCAAAGGGGCTGCCCCAGCCAATCAGATAGGCCATCTGTCCGCCCCAGTCCACCCTGGCAGGGATCTCCACCCTGACATCTATGCCGATATCCTTCAGCTGCTGGGCTGCCGCCCGGGCCATATCTACTCTCACCTGATCTCCCCCACCCACACTGATGGTAAAACCGATTTTTTCTCCGGCCCTATAGTAAAAGCCGTCCTCCTCCATGGTACATCCCACAGACTCCAATATCTCCTTTGCACTTTCCGGATCGTAATCATAATGCTCTACCTCTTCATTATTGTAAGGATTTCTCTGCAGCGGGCCATAGGCGGTGATTCCATGCCCCAGTACCACTGCATCCAGGATAGCCTGGCGGTCGATGCCATAGCTGATGGCCGGAATAATGTCCTTATTATCCTGCCAATACTCATTTCGAAAGTTATAGAGGATGCCCCGGTAGTCGGAGGTTTCCATCCGGTAGATCCGGTACCCTTCCCTATCCTCAAAGCTGCCTGCATCCCTGGGTGTCAGCAATGCCAGATCCAGCTCCCCGGACTGCATCTGCAGAGCCCTGGCGTTATCATCCGGCACAATTTTAAATACCACTGTATCAATATTTGCGGCCCCTTTGAAATACTCTTCATTTTTAGCCAGGATGATGGCCTGTCCCTCCTCCCAGCTCTCCAGCTTATAGGGCCCGGTACCCACCGGACTGCGGAAAAAGGCAGAGGTCTGCATATCCTCTCCCTCCAGCAGGTGCTTCGGAAGAACAGCCATGGACATATAGTCCAGAAAGGCCACATTTGGGGCCGCCAGCCTGAAGGAAATGGTATGTTCGTCCACTACGGCAATCTCTTCCACGTCCTCATAGTTAGGGGCATTTTCAGAGCCGTTTTCCGGATCCATGACGGCCTCAATGGTGAATTTGACATCCTCTGCGGTAAAAGGCTCTCCATCATGCCATTTTACACCTTCCCTCAGATAAAAAGTATAGGTACAGTCCGCTTCATTGAATTCCCAGCTCTCAGCCAGTCCGGGCTCCACCTGATTCCTGCCGTCATGGGCAGTCAGTCCGTCAAAAAGCAGAATGTTGATCTCTCCGTGCTCATCCATGGCCGGATTGATCCGGGTATAATCCCCGCTGCCGTAGACCAGTGTGACCGGAGCTTCCTGCTGAGTGCCGCAGGCTGTAAGCCCGCATATAATACCTATTGCTAATAATGATAAAAGAAACCCTTTCTTCATGTAGACACCCTCTCCTTCAGTTGATGAAAGCAACAGAAAAAAGCATATGGCCTCTCTTCTGAAAAGCCCTATGCTTTCTTAGCATAAATGTCATATCCCAGGGTGCCTCTTTCCATACCCTGCGCTCTTTTCTGTTTCCAATATTGATGGGGAAGGCTTCTGCCTTCCTGTCCTGCTTCCTGCAGATACTTTCTTATTATACATAAGGCCGGAATGCTTGTCAATGGGCAGAAACGGAGCAGCCGGTCACTTCTCCTTCCCTGTATTTTCCCCAGAGCTGCCGATGGCTCCGCCAATCTCCTCCACTGCCTTCTGGACAAGCCGTGAAATATTCAGATCCGGCACCCCTATAACCATATTGTCACAGTGGTTCATGGGAATCAGTAGCCTCTTTGCCCTGCTCTGGCCTACAGCCGCCGCCATAGCCGGAGTGATTTCTCCAAGCAGGGAATCAGCTATTACGATCCCGATGGGCCCCACAATGATATCCGCCCTCCGGCAGCCCACAACAACCGCATTTTCTCCGGTAGCCACATAATCAGCTCCGGCCTTGCGCATGGCCGCTGTTGCTGCACTGTTGGTTCCAACAGCGGTAACAGGTATCTCCGGAAAGGCTTCCTTTATGGCAGCCACAAGCTGCCTGCCCACCCCTCCTCCCTGGGCATCTATAATCAGAAGATTCATATATACAGCCCCTCCTCACAGTCAGTTTTTTGCTTTTTCCATCACCTCAGCTACATCTTCCCCATGGCAGCCTTACATATTTTATGCAGACTCAGTACTGCAGCCAGGGCCAGTACCACCTCGGTCACAGCCTGGGCATAGGCCAGTCCATACAGAGGCCATATGGAATTCAGGATAAATAATGCAGGTATCTCCAACACAACCTTTCGGAGAACAGCAAAGAGAAGTCCCTTCCTCCCCATGCCGCAGGACTGAAATACGCCCACTGCCAGAAAGTCTATCCCCAGAAAGACCTGTCCCAGGCACATTCCCCGCAGGAAGCTGCTGCCATAAGCGATGACAGCCTCCTTTTTCATAAATAAGGATATCAGTCCCTCTGCACCGATATAGTACCCCACAGATGCCGCTGCCAAAAATCCTGCCGCTATTTTCATTGCAAAAAAAATGGTCTGCTTCATGCGCTGTATGTTCCCTGCAGCATAGCTGTAGCTGACCAATGGCATAATGCCCTGGGAAATACCCATTGCAATATTCATAGGAATCATATAGATCTTATAGGCAATACCCATGGCAGCTACCGCATCCGCACCATAGGGGGAGGTGAAGTTGTTGAGCACAGTCATCCCGGTCACATTCAGCAGGTTCTGAACAGAGGCCGGGATGCCCACACCACATACCTCCTTCAATATACTCCGATTCACCCTGAAGCTTACCGGATTGATACAAACAAAGGTTCTTCCTCTTTTTGCATATAACAGCACAAAAAAGTAGCCACAGGCTGCACAGTTGGACAGAAAGGTAGCCAGCCCTGCTCCCGCCGCCCCCATATCCAGTCCCCAGGGCAGGATAAAGACCGGATCCAGCAGCATATTCAGCAGGCAGCCGCTCATGGTTCCCAGACTGGCATGGAGGGAGGCTCCCTCCGCGCGAACCAGATAGGCCAGGATCACATTCAGGATCGCAGGCACTGCGCCAAGCCCCACCGTCCAGCCCAGGTAGGCTCCCGTTACGCCCACAGTCTCCGGGCTGGCGCCCAGAACCGCCAGAAGCGGCTGCCGAAACACTGCATAACACAGGGAATACAGAAGACCGCTGACCAGGGCGCCATAAAAACCAAAAACAGAACTCTGCCTTACCATAGCATAATCCTTTTTTCCCAGACATCGGCTCATCATGGTAGAGCTGCCCACACCGAACAGGTTCGTGACCCCATGAAAGGCCAGCATCATAGGCATGGCCAGGGTCACAGCTGCATTCTCTATGGGATCGTTCAGCATCCCTACAAAATAAGTGTCCGCCAGGTTGTAGAGTACCATGACCAGGGCACTGATCACAGTAGGCAAAGACATGGACATAACGGCCTTTGCAATAGGCATCCGCTCAAACAGCTCTGTTTTTTTCCCTTCCTTCACCGCCTCCACGCTCAGCCCTCCTTTTCTTTTGCAAGCGTCCTCTCCAGCCTCCTTTTCACATGCAGGTAGGCCGGAATCAGAAAAAGATCCGCGGACAGCCAGGCCAGAGGATGAGCCAGACAAACTCCGGCAAAGCCAAAGGCCGGCACCAGCAGCAGAGCTGCCAGGCTCCTGGCCGCCATCTCACAAACCCCTGCCAGAATGGCCAGAATGCTGAAGCCCATGCCCTGGATCAGGAAACGCACGATATTTACCAGCGCAAGCAGCATATAACCGGCACTGGTTATAATAAGGAACATCCGGGCATTCGTCAGCAGCTCTCCACTGGCCTCATCCACAAACAGGGCGGCCAGCTCAGCACCGAAAAACCACAGAACGCCAAAGGCCAGCACGGAATAAACGGCCCCCAAAATCACACAGGCCCGAAGCCCCTTGCCCAGCCGCTCCAGCCGGCCCGCCCCCACATTCTGTCCGCCATAGGTAGCTATGGCAGAACCCAGGGCATCAAAGGGACAGGTAAAGAACATCCCCACCTTATTGGCAGCCGTAACCGCCGCCACTGCCCCTGAACCCAGACCATTCACTGCTGTCTGCAGGATGACACTGCCGATGGCGGTAATGGAATACTGCAGCCCCATGGGGACACCCATCCCGCACAGCCGCCTCATGTGAGCGGGCCGCGCCTTCCACTCTCCCTTTTGTATCCTCAGCAGGGGAAATTTTTTTATCATATAGAACAGGCAGAGCACACCGGACACTCCCTGGGAGACCACTGTAGCCACCGCCGCACCAGCCACTCCCATCCGTAAACAGAGGATGCACAGCATATCCAGCCCGATATTGAGTATGGAGGACAACGTCAGAAACACCAGCGGAGTCCTGCTGTCCCCCATAGACCGGATAATGCCTGAAAGCATATTATACAGAAAGGTCACCGGAATCCCTAAGAAAATAATAAAAATATAGCTGTAGGCATATCCGTAAATATTCGCCGGAGTTCTCATTGTTTCCAGCATCCACCTGCACAGCAGACAGGTAACCCCCGTCATCACAGCAGCAAACAGAACAGACAGCCACATACAGTTAGCTGCAAACTGGCGCAGGCCGGAGTAATCCCCTGCGCCAAACCTGTGAGCCAGAGGGATGGCAAAGCCGCTGCAGACCCCCATACAGAATCCAATGATAAGGAAATTTACCGCTCCCGTACTCCCCACTCCCGCCAGTGCATCTTCTCCCAGATAACGCCCTACAATGACCGTATCCACCATACCGTAAAACTGCTGGAATAAAAACCCAAGCAGAAGAGGGACAGAAAAGCCCAGAATCAGTCCCATGGGCTGTCCTTCCGTCATATTCCTGGTGGTATCCCTTCTCCCCTCCTGCTGTCTCTCCTTTTTCATAATTTATTTCATCTCTTCTCTGTACCTTGATAATCTGTATTTTTATAACCTCAACCCTGCATTTCGCGTACTATCTTCCTCACCGGCAATACCATGGAGGGAGTAACTGACAGTTCATCCACTCCCATGTTGACGAACTCCTCTGTCAGCGTGGTATCCGCTCCCAGCTCTCCGCAGATGCCTGCCCAGATCCCTTCCCTGTGGGCATTCTCCACTACCATCCTTATCATACGCAGAACAGCTTCATGGTGGGAATCATAGATGTCATCCAGCCGGGCATTCTGCCTGTCTATGGCCAGAGTATACTGCGTCAGATCATTGGTTCCGATACTGAAGAAATCCACTTCCCTAGCCAGCAGATCGCTGATCATCGCTGCCGCCGGTGTCTCTATCATGATGCCCTGCTCCACATCAGCAAAGGGAATGCCTTCCTCTGCCAGCTCCTTCCTGACCTCCTCTGCGATAGCCTTGATCTGCCTTACCTCCTGCACGGAAATAATCATGGGGTACATGATGGAAATGGTTCCGTAGACACTGGCACGGAACAGGGCGCGCAGCTGAGTCTTGAAAATATCTGTCTGCTTTAAGCAGATACGGATGGCACGATATCCCATGGCCGGATTCTCTTCCTTGTCCAGCCCAAAGTAGTCCACCTGCTTGTCCGCACCGATATCCAGGGTACGGATAATCACCTTTTTGCCGGCCATATTCTCTGCCACTGTCTTATATACCTGGAACTGCTCCTCCTCTGTGGGAAAGGTATCCTTTTCCAGATAGATGAATTCGCTCCTGAACAGCCCGATACCGCCGGCATCATTCTGCAGTACGGAAGCCACGTCAGAAACATTTCCGATATTGGCAAAGATGTTGATCCTCCTGCCGTCCTTGGTCACATTCTCCTTCCCCTTCAGTTCCTGCAAAAGCCTGCGCTTCTCCTGCTCCTGTCTGCTCCTCTCCTCATACTCCTTCAAAACCTTCTCTTCCGGATCCACGATAAGCTTCCCTGCAAAGCCGTCCACGATGGCCATTCTGCCGTCAATATCCCCGCTGTATTCCACACTGATCAGGGCCGGAATATTCATTGTCCTGGCCAGAATAGCCGTATGGGAATTGGAGGAACCAAATCTGGTCACAAAGGCCAGCACCTTACTCTTGTCCAGCTGGACGGTCTCACTGGGAGCCAGATCCTCTGCCACTATGATTGCAGCCTCATCTTCCACCTGGGCAGAGGTATCTCTTCCCTGCAGTACACTGATCAGACGCTCTGATATATCCTTCACATCTGCAGCCCTTGCCTTCATATAGTCGTCATCCATACCCGCAAACATCTCTGCAAAGTTATCCCCGGTAGCCGCCACCGCATATTCTGCATTGATCTGCTGTGAGGAAATCATATTGGTAATGGAATCCAGATAGTCCTGATCCTCCAGCATCATCTGATGCACCTCAAAAATCATGGCACCGGATTCACCCACCTCCTGTACTGCCTTCTGATACAGCTCCTGCAGCTGAGCCACCGCCTTCGCCTTAGCGGCATCTATCCTTTTCAGCTCTTCCTCCACATTTTCCACATGGGTTCTTTTCACGCACTGATTATCCTTTTTGAGAACTGTAATTTTACCAATTGCAATTCCTGAAAAAACAGGCTTTCCTCCATAGATCATCACCTATGCCCTCCTTATAATATGATCTTGATTTTATATATAATAATTCATGGATTCCTCTCTTGACATCTGGCGTTCTGCCAAATCTGCGATGGTCACGCTGTCCACCACCTTATTGATGGCCTCATTCAGCTGCTTCCACACATCCAGGGTCTCACAGGTATCACAGCGGTCACATTCGTTCACCTTGGTCTCCAGACAGGCCACCGGACAAAGACTTCCCTCTGTCAGCCTGAGTATCATCCCCACTGTATATTCAGCCGGATCCCCACTCATCTTATAGCCGCCCTGGGCTCCTCTGGCACTTTTTACATAACCGGCCTTATTTAAAACAGAGATGATCTGCTCCAGATATTTTTCAGAAATTTCCTGCCTCTGTGCAATCTGCTTCACCTTGATATACTCTCCGGTATTGTGTACTGCCAGATCCAACATCACCCTTACCGCGTAACGCCCCTTTGTTGAAATCTTCATCCTATTGTCCTGCCTTCCTTTATACTTATATTGTAACCACTATTTGTCGCTTTTACAGCCACACAAGTCATATCATAACATATTCATATAGCCGAAGCAAACCATAAAAACCCTTTATAGTTATGCTCCTCCCGCTTTCATTTTATTATTATAGCACAGCAAAATACCCCTATCAAGCACGCAAAAACGGCATAGCCTATGGCTATGCCGCTTAGTACGGAGGATGCCTGAACATTGCCTGCCACAACATTTGCGAAGCTATACAGATACAGCAATAAACTACGCTTCCTCCCCCGCAAACATAGAGGTGGACAGATACCTGTCTCCTGAATCAGGCAGCAGAACCACGATGGTCTTTCCTGCATTTTCCTTCCTCTTAGCCAGCTCTGTGGCTGCAAAAAGGGCTGCTCCGGAAGAAATGCCTACCAGAACACCTTCCTTTACCGCTATCTTCCTTCCGGTGGCAAAGGCATCCTCATTGCTCACGGGAATAATTTCATCATAGATCTCCGTATCCAGGATAGAAGGTACGAAGCCCGCGCCAATCCCCTGTATCTTGTGAGGGCCTGGCTTTTCACCGGAAAGCACCGCAGAGCTTTTGGGCTCCACAGCTACCACCTTGACAGCCGGATTCTTTTCCTTCAGATAGCTGCCTACACCGGTGATGGTGCCGCCGGTTCCTACTCCGGCTACAAAGATATCCACTCTGCCGTCCACCGCCTCCCAAATCTCCGGTCCCGTAGTGGCCCTGTGCACTGCAGAATTGGACGGATTGTCAAACTGTCCCAGAATCACTGCGCCGGGAATGCTGTCCCTCAGTTCCTCCGCCTTGGCAATCGCTCCCTTCATCCCCTTGGTGCCGTCAGTCAGCACCAGCTCTGCACCATATGCTTTCAGAAGATTCCTTCTCTCCACGCTCATGGTATCAGGCAGGGTCAGAACAGCATGATAGCCCCTGGCTGCAGCTACAGCTGCCAGGCCGATTCCCGTATTTCCTGAGGTGGGCTCAATGATGGTGGCGCCCTCCTTTAACAAGCCCTTCTCCTCCGCATCCCGGATCATAGCCAGCGCAATCCTGTCCTTGACGCTGCCTGCCGGATTCAGGTACTCCAGCTTAGCCAGGATAACTGCATCTGTCACTCCCTCAGATGCAGCGTATTTACTCACCTCCAACAGGGGCGTGTTTCCGATCAGCTCCGTTGCACTCTTTTTGATATCAGCCATTCCTTTACCCTCCATTTTATCTGTCTGCTTTCTTTTACTATATATTTCATAGTTAAATAGTAGGTTTATTATGAAATGAATATACCATGATATGAAATTACTGTCAAGAGATTTTATTCAAAAACTCCTGACTGAAGCATCTGCGGCTGCTGTTCACTCCCCACCATGCACCACTATCCCGGCATACTGTCTATCACAGCACTGCCATGCTCCTTCAGCCACTTTCTCCTCTCTCTGTAATCAGGCAAGACCCTCTCCACCTCTCTCCAGAATCTTTCCGAGTGATTCATTTCCTTCCGATGGCACAGTTCATGGACAATCACATAATCCAGCACCTCCTCCGGCATCAGCATCAGGAGACAGTTAAAGTTCAGATTTCCCTTGGAAGAACAGCTGCCCCACCGGCTTCTTTGATTTCTTATGGTAATCCGCCCATAACTCACTCCCACCTGCTGTGCATAACGGGCAGCCTTGGCCGGAATCACTGCCAGTGCCTGATCTGCCAGTCGGTGTAGGTCCTCCATAGACAGCTTCTCCCGGCTGCTGCCCTCTTCCTTTCTCTGCCTTATCCTCTCCAGAGCCTTTTCGATCCATGGAGACTTTTCCTTAATGAAGCGTTTCAGCTCTGCCTCCGGCAGGCCATAGGGCGCCCTCACGATCACCCGGGCATCGGAGGTCACCTCCAGCGCCACCGTTCTGCGTCCGCTCCTGCGTATCTCAATATCCATACTTATATCCTCCTAAATTATAACCCCGCAAACCTATACAAACCCGCTCCCTTTTGCTATAATTTATGAAATAATCAAAAATTCCGAAAGGAGCAAACAGAGCTATGAACATAACTACAAAAAAGAAAGCTGTAGTATCTCTCGGGCATCAGGCTCTCGGCTGTACCACCATGGAACAGCGGACTGCCGTACAGAAAACTGCCAGAGTCCTGGCGGATCTGGTGGAGGCAGACTATCAGCTTACCATCACTCACAGCAACGGCCCTCAGGTAAGCATGATCCACAAAGCCATGACAGAGCTGCGCCGCATATACGCTGACTATACTCCGGCTCCCATGTGTGTCTGCTCCGCCATGAGCCAGGGCTATGTGGGATATGACATCCAGAATGCTCTGCGGGCCGAGCTTTTGAGCCGGGGCATCTCAAAGACCGTGAGCACCCTCCTGACCCAGGTGACAGTGGATCCCTATGATGAGGCCTTCTATGCACCCACCAAAATCATCGGACGGTATATGTCGGAAGAGGAAGCACGGATAGAGACAGAGAAGGGCAATTATGTAAGTGAAGAACCCGGAAAGGGCTTCCGCCGTGTTATCGCTGCGCCCAAGCCTATTGATATTGTGGAAATAGAAGCCATCCGGCGGCTGGCTGAGGGAGATCAGATCGTCATCGCCTGTGGCGGAGGCGGCATCCCTGTGATCGAACAGAAGCATGCCTTGAAGGGAGCCTCTGCTGTCATTGAAAAGGACTCCATAGCCGGTAAGCTGGCAGCTGATTTAAAGGCCGATCAGCTCATTATCCTGACCAGCGTACCCTGTGTCTACAAAAATTTCGGTACAGACAGCCAGGAAGAGCTCTCTGCCCTGTCTGCAGACCAGGCCAAAGCCTGCATGCAGGATGGCCAGTTCGGTGAGAACGACATGCTGCCTAAGATAGAAGCTGCCATTTCCTATCTCAGTGCCTGCCCCGGCGGCAGCGTACTGATCACCTCTCTTGACCGGGCCGCTGATGCTGTCAGGGGCAGAGCCGGCACTGTAATTACATCTTAAAACAGGCCTTTCACATCGCAGCCTTAAGCTGCAGCATCCTGTTCAGGAAAGCCGGGAGGAGGCGGAAACCGCCACGATCAAAGCCCCTATGATGATCCCAAAATCAGAAAGATTGAACACAACCCTGGACAGCCCACTCCACCTCCCGCCGAAGCTGAAATAGTCCATCACATATTTTTTTTTCAGCCTGTCGTAGGTATTGCTGAAGGCACCGCCAAGCAGCAGAGACAGTCCCGTTTTCAGCAGGGTATTCCCCCGGGTTCCCAGGGTTATGACAAATACACCTGTCAGCACTGCTGTCAGCAATACCGACAGCAGTGCTACAGTCTGACGCCTTTTTTCCCCTGCATTCAAAAAGGCTCCCCTGTTGTGATACTTCCGCAGGCGGACAGCACCGCCCAGCTTGCTTATTATCTCTCCTTCCTTAAGCCGCTTCTCCATGCAGTCCTTTATAAAAAAATCCCCTGCAAAAATTGTCCCTGCAATACAGATATATAACATAGCCCTTCCTGTTCCTCTCTAATCCCTTGCCGTCCCTGCCAGTATCTCAAAGGTCCTTGCGATGTCCAGCCTGCCATAGCCCCAGGAATGGTTCGGATATACCAAATCAGCACTCCTGGCTGCCCCTCGTATAAAATAAGCCTTTACCTCTATACTATTGGCCAGGGTATCGTTGCCCTCCAGCACTGCCCACTGCATGAACTGGGCGGCAGCCCCGGCCGTTATCGCTGCTGCCATGGAGGAACCGCTCTTTTCTCCCAGCGCTGTGGACACCCCCACTCCCGGCGCTGCAAAGGCAGGCTCTATCCTGCCATCCCTGGCAAATCCTCTGCCCGACTCTATGGCAAAGCTGTTGTTGGCAGCATGATAGAAGGACGGTGTAATCACATTTGCAGCCAACGCCGGTTCCGTCAGGGTCATATATGGGGTCGGACGGAGAAAGTACGTCTCAGAATGCAGGAACTGGGTAATGGGCAGCCACATAAAAAGAAAGCCATAGCCACTGTCCCCTCTTAGCCTGATCCGAAAGGTCCATACTCCGGGAGTGGGATCGGTAAACCGAAAAACCACCAGTTCATCACCTGAGTCCTGTTCCACTAATACATGGTCTACAGACACCCTGGTTCTCTCATAGATAAAGGAATAATTTCTGGTTTCTCCGCCCCGGAAGTCTCCAAAGGGAATCGTCTCTCCCCCTGGTGAACGGATGGATACCCCTGCCGTATTGGGTGTATTGACCCATAGCTCCATCAAAAAGCCCCGTTCTCCCTCTCCCACCCGTACCTCTGCTGTCTGCTCTGCCTCATAAGAGGGCATGGCAAAGGCCTCGCTGAAATGATGGGAAGCATTTCCTTCATTGCCTCCGGCTACAATCATCACCCGGTTGCGCTTTACCGCCACACGGCTCAGATACCGGGCCAGGATGGAACTGCCCGAATGGGCTCCCCAGTTGGTTCCCATGCCGATGCAGATCACCACCGGTCTCTCTCTCTCTCTGACCAGACTGTCCAGATACTTTACCGCCCTCCCAATGTCCCCGTCGGAATAGGCCGGTACGCCCTCCGGAACGAAATAGTAGTCCCTGAGGTACTGCTTGGCTTGCCTGCATTTGACCATGACGATGTCCGCATCCGGGGCTGCTCCCATAAAATTCAGGCCGTAACCCAGATCACTCCCTGCCGCTGCGCTGGCAACGGAGGTTCCATGTCCAATCTCATCGGTAGAGGGCACCACAGCCAGCGGATCTTCGCTCAGAAGGGCCTCATTGATCTCTGCATTGGTGTATTCTGTTCCATAGGAAAAACCCTCCGGAGGTGTCCCCTCCTGTATGGTCTGATCCCAGATAGACAGTATCCTGGAAGTACCGTCCGGCCTTCTGAACACCTCCATGTCGTATCGGATGCCCGTATCCACAAAGCCCAGTATCACCCCTTTTCCTGTCAGTGACAGGGGCGGCCTCTGCACCTGCACAATACCGCTGCGGATCAGGCTCAGCGGATCAAAGCTTCCGTAAGCATCTCCCTCCTGCATCAGCCCATAGAGCTTCGGAATCGAATTATAGGTATAATTGCTTACGTTGATGGGAGAGAGCCTGGAACGCTCTACATACAGTATGGTAAACTGGTCATCAATAATGTCATAGCAGACGCTCTCTGTCTGCTCCACGCCTCTGGTCAGCACATAATCTACCAGTATTTCTCCAAAATCATTGGACAACACCTGTTCCCTGCATGCCATAGCTTCACTCGTATTCTTTTTTATTATGATATGCCTGTGCTCTCGATTACGTTAAGCTGATCCGGCGACTCCAGAGAATTGCTGCGTATATCAATGATGGGACCTCCCGTATTTTCTATATATTCCTTGGTAATGGTGACTCTGCCGATATTGTCATCCTTGGGAATCTCATACATGATATCCAGCATAAATTCTTCTATAATGGCTCTCAGCGCCCTGGCGCCTGTGTCTTTTTCCATGGCCTTTTTCGCAATAGCCTCCAGCGCACCGTCATCAAACTCCAGCTTTACCTCATCCAGCTCCAGCAGCTTCTGATACTGCTTCAAAATGGCATTTTTAGGCTCCCGCAGAATCTTTACCAGCATCTCCTGGGTCAGCCCCTCCAGCGTACAGATGATCGGCAGACGGCCTATAAACTCCGGAATCATACCGAATTTTTTCATATCCTCCACACTCACCTTGCTGAGAATATTCTTTTCCTTGTCGTATTTATCCTTAAGCTCTGCCGTATACCCTATGGAGGTGCCCTTGTTCAGCCTCTGCTTGATGATCTCCTCCAGATCCGGGAAGGCCCCGCCGCAGATAAACAGGATATTTCTGGTATTGATGGTGGTCAGCGGCACCATGGCATTCTTGCTGTTTGCCCCTACCGGCACCTCTATCTCAGCCCCCTCCAGCAGCTTCAGCATCCCCTGCTGCACGGACTCTCCGCTCACATCCCTGGAGGTTGTGTTCTTTTTCTTGGCAATCTTGTCAATCTCATCTATAAAGATAATGCCCCGCTCCGCCTTTTCCACATCATTTTCTGCAGCAGCCAGCAGCTTAGAAACCACGCTTTCAATGTCGTCTCCGATATATCCGGCTTCCGTCAGCGAAGTGGCATCCGCAATAGCTAAGGGTACATCCAGCAGCCTGGCCAGAGTCTTCACCAGATAGGTCTTGCCGCTTCCGGTGGGGCCTATCATGAGAATGTTGGACTTCTCGATTTCAATCTCATCCATCGTCCCTGTTGCTACCCTTTTATAGTGATTGTATACTGCAACAGATATGATCTTCTTTGCCCTTTCCTGTCCCACCACATATTCATCCAGCTGCGCCTTGATCCTATGGGGTGCAGGTATCTTCCTGATATCCACGGCAGGCTCCGCCTGTTCCCTGGGCTTCTTTTTCTTCAGCTTCTGCTTATTGGGAATCCCTCCCTCTCCCTTCAGATCCGCCAGATTTACGAAGCTGATGTTGGGAAAGCCCTTCCCCCTGCTCCAATCCTTATTCTGCAGCATGCCCTGATAATCAAACTGGCTCACCGTATCCATTGTCTTATGCATACAGTCATTGCAGACAGAAATATTGTTGGGCAGCCTGAACATCTTCCCGGTTCTGCTCTCCGGCCTGCGGCAGATAAAGCAGACATCCTCATATTCACTTTCCTTCTTCCCGCTCTCTCCGCTGCCTTCGGAAGTACCTGCAGAGCTGTCCGCCCCTTTCCTGTTTTCCTCTTTTTTTCCCTGCTTTCCTTCTTCTTCTGCCCTTTCCTCTTCCTCTGTTTTTGCCGCAGCATCTCCCTGCAGTTCCTCTTCAAAGTCTTTATTATCAAAATCACTCATTTTGCTGCTCCTGTCCCTTCCTGCCTCTGAATCATATGCATTGTATACAGAATCTGCCCCATATAAACCTCACTCTATTTCTGCACATTCTGATTTTCATTATAAGGGATGATAATTTGATACTCAAGTGAACATTTTATAAACTATCCCATCTACCGGCTTGCTCATTTGATGTGGGAATCATGGGAGGCTCCCTCTCCGAAAAAGGGAACGCCCCGCTGCCACCCCAGCGGAACATTCCCTTCCGGAATGATTGCCTATTCTGTTCTTTCTCCCAAAATCACTACCACCTTTTTGCTCTCCCAGCCGCTGGGGCTGCCCTGCATGACCACAACCTCAACCACATCTCCTGCCGCATAATACTCCATTACACTGAGCAGATCCTCTGCACTGGAAATCTTATTGCCGCCAAACTCCGTAATGATGTTTCCCTTTATGATACCTGCCTTTTCTGCAGCAGAATCTGCGATTACCTCAGATACATACGCTCCCTTTGGCATCCCATAATCCTGTGCCATCTGATCTACCACCGTCAGGGAGAAAACACCCAGATACCCTTTATTCTCCTCCCCCACCTTCGATCTGGTTTCTCTCAGCATCAGCTCCTCTATAATAGGCTTGGCCGCCGAAATAGGAATCGCATAGCCCATACCCTCTACGGCGGAGCCCCCTATTTTATTGGAGTTGATGCCGATCACCTCGCCCTTGATGTTGAGCAGTGCACCGCCGGAATTACCCGGATTAATGGCAGCATCGGTCTGAATAAAGGCAGCTTCATCCTCAGCATAGCCGCTCCCCGCATTGCTGTACAGATCGTCGCCGGAAGACAGATCTATGACTCTGTTCACCGCACTGATGACACCTGTGGTCACTGACTGTCCGTATCCCAGGGCATTTCCTATTGCGATAGCCGGCTCTCCTACCACCAGGGTATCGGAATCCCCCAGTGCTGCAACAGCGATGGCAGCCTTGGTAGCAGCCTCTACATCCGTAAGGGAAACTGCGATAACAGCCAGATCCATGTCCGGATCAGAGCCCTTCATCTGAGCCTCCGCCTCAGTTCCGTCTGCGAACTGTACCACCAGCTTATCAGAATCCTCCACTACATGATAATTGGAAACGATCAACAGCTCCGTATCGCTCTGTCCCACAATGATGCCCGATCCGGCTCCCACTGCTTCACTCTGCAGCCTCCTGCCAAAATAAGATATTGTCTTAGTGGTGGTGTTGTTAATGGAGACAATGGCCGGCATGACCCGTGCCGCCACATCGCTGACATCCAGCACAGCCCCGGCGCTCCCTGCTGTTCCGGTTCCATCTGCCACCACAGTGGACACCACCTCCATGCTTTCTGCCGCTTCCTTAGCTATTGCTCCTCCAGTTTCATCTGATGCTTCAGGCTCTGTCCGGGCTTCTGCCTGCATTTTCTCTCCGGAGTGGCCAAGGGACAGCTCTACTGCATAGAAGCCTGCACCGGCGCATGCCCCGAAAAATAATCCCAGGGCCATGACTGCGGCTGCCCTCTTCAGAAATCCTCCGCTCTTTTTTCCCTTTCCATCTTTCCCCTCCTGTCCATGAATCTTTCCATCGTTTCTGTTTCCTCCACAGCCGCTGCTGTATTGATAGCTGCCGCTTCCTGCCGTACTGCTGCCCGATGGGTTGTGTCCGCTGAAGCCTCCGGCTGCACTCTGCCCGCTGAAATTTCCGCTGAAATTTCCGTTTGAAGCATGATTCACTTCCCTGGCCGTACTGTCAATCACATTTTTATCTTCATAATCATTGGGATAATTATTTCCGTACATAATGCATACCTCTTTTCCTTTTATTTGCACTCAGTATAACCGCGAAATGTGTCCTTTCTGTGATAAAAATATGCGTATTCTGTTAAAAAAGGTCTTTTATCTGTACTTGATCCCTGCTCCGGCCTGCTCCCAGTATTCCTGATTTGACGTACATTTTTTTATCATAAAACAAGGCAGTCTCCTGTAATTTTTCCCCAGCACATATCCTGCATATTTATAAAGGCTGCTTATATACAGATAGGGTATCAGCCTTTTATTCCCCGTCTCCATCAGATAATCCCTGGTTTTTCTTACCAGCCGCATCCCCTCCTTTTCAGCCGGAAGACCACTGAACACCTCCGGGTGCTCCGCCTGGGAAACCCCCATGTCAAAATTTCTGCGCAGCTGCTGCATACAGGTATAGTTATGGGAATGCACTACACGGGCGTTGGCCTCATAAACCACCCTGTAGCCTGCCCTGACCGCTGCAGCTGCATATATCATATCCTCGTTAAAAATAGTATATTTGACAAATCCTCCCAGCCCATCATAGGTTTCCCGCCTGTATGCCGCACACACGTTGGAACAGAAAAAGGTCTTGATCCCCAGCCTGTCCATGTCCTCCAGGGACTTCACACTTCTCTCTGGGGGATAGTTAAAATCCCTTGCGCAACGCTCTATAAGGCTGCAGCCTTCTGCAGGAAGCTGTCTGGCATAGGCCACTGCCGCCCCCTTCTCCTCCAGAGCCAGTACCAGTCTTTCGATGAGATATTCATCTGCAGGCAGGGCATCCTGAGTCATCATCACAAAGACTGCTGCCTCTGACCTTTCCACTCCCCTGCGTCTTGTACCTCCATGATTGAACTCTTTTTTGGACAGATGGGTCACTTCCACATTCCTGTATTTCTCGAAAAAGGAGGTGCCATAGATCAGCCTGTCAAAATACTTCTCTTCTGTATTTAAAATCAGGATTCTGTTCACCGGAATGGTCTGGCGATCCAGTTTTTCAATCAGAGTCAAAAAATTCCTGTCCGGTTTGTATACCGGTATTATTACGTCTGCCGTGTTCACTGGTTTTTTCTCTCCCCGAGAACAAAAGGACCCTCTTCTAGGTCCTTTTGTTCTCTGCATGATTATTTTATTTACCCGTATCGCTCTTGATCTTTTCACTATAGGACTGTACGTCCCCCGATGCACTGTAATCCTCGTTAAACAGAAAGCTGTGAAGCCATTCCACATTTGTCTTCAGATCCACAGGAATTACGCAGCTTCCTTTGGTACCCACATTTCCCGTAGTCCTGTAGTCCTCGTGAGGAAAGCCTGCCTGATCCACAATTCTGTATTTACCGATATCCCCCAGCAGGCTGATGATCTCCGACAGATCCAGAGAGGTATAGATTTCATTAAAGATATCATTGGCGATCTGGTTGATGACGGAGGGGGACGCTTTCCTGGCTGCCTCTGTCACTGCCATCAGTACCTCCCTCTGACGCTCGGTACGTTTAAAATCGTCTCCTGCCGTATAACGGATCCGGCAGTAGGCTGTGGCCTGCAGGCCATTCAGCAGCTGATATCCCGTCTGAGTCACTTCCTTATAGGGACGCTTCAGATCCTCTGCCATTGTAAACTGATAGCTGTTCAGATGGCCGATTTCCGCTTCATCCACATCTATCATGATCCCTCCCAGGGCATCTATGGTATCGCTGAGCCCTGCAAAGCCAACAGTCACAAAATCTGTAATATTCATATCCAGATTCATATTCAGCATGTTGATCGCCATCTCAGGGCCGCCCTTGGCATATGCCGCATTACATTTGTTATAAGTATCGTTGCTCAGATTCAGGTAGGTATCACGGTAGACAGAAACCAGCTTGCATTCTCCCGTATCCTGATTGATGGATGCAATCATGATGGTATCGCTTCTGGTGTTTTTTGCCAGTGCGCCGGTTGTAGAATCCACACCGAACAGGGCAATGTTTCTGTAGCCCTTCATTTTGGTGCTCTCTTCCCTCTCCTTTACCTCCTGATTAATGACGATATCCTCTTCCTTTAAGTCCACCTTGCCGACCTTTTCTCCCTTGGTCACGCCATACAGCACCACTACCATCAGCAGCAGAGCGAAGATTTCCACAATAAAAAGAATGATTTTTTTTCTTTTTCTCTTTTCCCTCTCCCGCGCAGACATCTTCTGCCCGGAACCATTCCGTCCGGCCGTCTTTCGTTTCCTTGCATTTCCCGAGTCCACCGCAGCCTCGCTTCCTCTTTGTTTTCTTGAATTCTCTGCCATTTTTCTCTCCCTTATCCTTCCGCACAATCTCTTATATTCCATAACGCCGTCAATAGGCATTTTTATTGATAAATCCTTTAAAGATAGTCAGGAACATAATTTTAAAATCCAGGCCCATGGTCCAGTTTTCTATATAAAAAATATCATACTCTATCCTCTTGCGGATAGAGGTATCTCCCCTGTAGCCATTGATCTGAGCCCAGCCCGTGAGTCCCGGCCTGACCTGATGCTTGATCATATAGCGGGGTATCTCTTCCCTGAACTTTTCCACAAACAGCGGCCGCTCCGGCCTGGGACCCACCAGGCTCATCTCCCCCACCAGTATATTAAAAAGCTGGGGCAGCTCATCCAGGCTGGTCTTTCTCAGAATCTTTCCCACCTTGGTCACCCGGGGATCATCCCGGACTGTCCAGGCCTTCTGCTCCTGGGACTTTTTCTGTAATTCCATGGTACGGAACTTATACATCTGAAAGGGCTTATTATGCAGCCCCACCCGCTCCTGCCTGAATATCACCGATCCCGGGCCGGAGCATTTCACACAGAGAGCCACAATCAGCATGACCGGAGAAAAAATAAGGATTCCTGCCAGGGAGCCTATCACATCCACCGTCCTTTTCGCCACCAGATTCAAGGTGTTGGTGAGCGGCACATAGCGGATATTGATGACCGGCAGCCCCATCAGATCCTCCGTATACGGCCGACTGGGCACCAGGCTGTTGTAATCCGGTATAAACTTGGTGTGTACCCCGGATTTTTCACACAGTCCTACGATCTCCTCCAGCCTGCTGTAATCCTTCAGGGACAGGGTGACAGCGATCTCATCCAGCTTGTTCTCGGGCAGGATATACAGCAGATTTTCGATCTCGCCCACTACCTTGACACCTTTGTACATGGTGCCCCTAGGTATCCTGTCATCCAGGATCCCTCTTACCACATAGCCCCACTGAGGATTGGCATTAATCCTTGTAATATATTCCTCTGCTGCCCGGGAATATCCCACCAGAAGCACATACTTTAGATTATACCCCTTTTTACGGAAATATTGCATGCAGCTCCTGATCATGGATCTGGACAGAGTAGTCATGAAAATGTTGGTCCCATAAAAAATAAAAATCAAGACACGGGAAAAATCCTGCATTTTTATGATGAATAATACCATCATAAAAAGTATCAGGCCAACCGTATTGGCCTTGAGAATGCTGGCCACCTCATACTTTCTCCGGGTAGCCCTCTTGGGTGTATACATATTAAAAAAATAATACAGAATAACATATCCCGGGACAATAAAATAAAGCGCACTGAAATATGTCCCTACGGACAAAGCAGTTACGCCTGGCTCGGTATCTGCAAACGGCGTTGCAAATTTTATCAGCCACGAAAGTGAATAGGATAAAACAATCACCAACGCATCCACTAACAGCTGCAATCTATTAAAATACTTTTGGTTATCTTTTATCATAATTTCACCGATTTCCTATACTGTTAGATATTTTACAATATTATACCCAAAAGTACAACTTAATTTTATATAAACAGTCAACCGGTGAATCTCCGGATGGTATTCAGCCAGAGCTCCCTCTGTATTTTCAGGTAATTGCCTGCATATTCCCTGCGGAACCGAACCTTCTGCACCCTGCCCTGCTCAGAGGCCGACAGCCGGATTCCCTCCCGGAGCCCCTTTATATAGGTGCCTCCCATCCCCTTCCCGGAAAAAAACAGGGCTTTTATCCCAATTCCTGCCAGAAGCAGGGGCAGGTTCAGCAGGATCTGCCACACAGGCATATTTTTATAGATGAGATAGACACTGTTCCTGGATGCCAGCCTCACCTTAAATTCGTTGTATCTGGAGCCGCTGACTGCACTTCCCGCATGATAAACCACAGCCTCAGGGGCATAATAGTTGCCGTAACCGGATATTCTGGCTCTGTAGCCGATATCCACATCCTCAAGATAGGCAAAGTGATTTTCGTCAAAATATCCGATGGCCTCAAAAACACTCCTTCTGTAGATGGCAGCCCCGGCACAGGCCGCAAAGATCTCGGCCGGCCTGCTGTAGCGCTCTCTCCCCTTCCCTTTTCCCAAGGCAAAGGCCCAGCCCAGGCTGCAGTACAGATCCCCGGCATCGTCTATCAGCTCCGGCTCCTGCATGGACAGCATCTTGGCAGCTACGGAGAAAGCATTTTTTCTGCCCGCAATAGCATCCCGGAGGCAGCGGACAAGGTCCCTGTCCGCCCTTATGTCGTTATTCAGCAAGAGCACAAACTCTGTCTCAGCCCTCTTTATCCCCTCATTCACCGCCCGGCAGAAGCCTGTGTTTTCCGGAAAACGTACCAGGCTGCACTGAGGATAGTCCCTCTCGATCAGCTCCGGGCTGCCATCCGTTGAGCCATTATCCACCACCATCACCTCCGGCACCAGGCTCCCCTGATAGAGAGAGTCCAGGCAGCCATTGATATACTTCATTCCGTTGTAATTTGGTATGATCACTGTTACGTCCATGACCAAGCACCCTCCTTCCCTCTCATGAGCCGGATTTTAAAAGGACAGTGCGTACACTGCCCTTCCATCAGCCTGCTGTATGCTGCTGCCCGCACATCCGGCTCTTTTTATTATGCCCCATTCAGTCTGGCTGTTACCTCAAATCTGTCCACCAGATTTTTCAAGACACCGGCCTGCTGGCTAAATTCATGGCTCAGTGCAGAGCTTTCCTCTGCCGTGGCCGCATTTATTTCACCTATGCGAGTAATTTTCGTAATATCCTGTTGCAGCCTTCTAACGGCCTCTTCCTGATCCTTGGAGGCCTTCACCAGCTGATCCATCTGTTCATAAATAGGCTGCACTCTTTCTGCCATCAATGCCAGATCTGCAGCCGTTCGGTCTGCGATTTCCTTTCCATCCTTTACGGCACTGAGAGATGCTTCAATCAGCTCAGAGGAATTTCTGGCAGCTACAGCACTCTGGCCGGCCAGGGCGCTGACCTCACTGGCCACGATCGCAAAGCCCTTTCCTGCTTCCTTGGCCCTGGCAGACTCTATGGTAGCATTTAGGGAAAGCAGATTGGTCTGCTCGGCAATCTCATTGATGCTGTCTATGATCTCATTGATCTCTTGGGCAGTCTTGTCGATGGTATTCATAGCCTTGACCATATCCTGCATCTTCCTGTTGCCCTCCATCATTCCGTTGGCAATAGCTGACACCTCACTGCACACGGTATTGGTGTAGTCAGAATTGCGGGCCAGGATAGCCATGATATTGGACAGGGTTTCAGAAAAATCAGCCACTACCCAGGTCTGCTCCACACAGCTTTCCGAAAGTGAAGTACCTGCCTCAGCGATCTGCCCGGCTCCTCCCGTTACACGCTCTGACACACTTACAATTTCCTGTATTCCCGCTGAAATCTGCTCCGAAAACCTCTTCACAGAATCCTGTATTTCCTTGTAATCACCGAGAAACTCTCTGGTAAAGCTGACATTAAAATCTCCGCCCTCCATCCTTCCCATAACTGCCTTGATATCCTCAATATAACCGATGATAAGCTCCAGGGCGCTCCGAAGGCTGGGGGATACCCTGGATATGGTATTATCCTCATCCAGACTGAGGAGGGTATGTATATTGCCATGGGCCATTTCCTTGGAAACCAGCTCCAGGATGCCCAGCTCTCTGTCGATATCTGAAGTCAGCTTTTTGGAACGCCTGCAGGAAATCGCAGTGCAGATCCCCGCCAGGACAAACATAAGTGCGATGGTAGCTATTATGCTGCCCAGAATCACCCGGAACTGCCAGTCTGCCGCCCCCTCTGCCAGCTCTCCGACCTTTTCCAGCGTATCTGCCAGCTTTTCCGAAACCACGTTATACTTTGAGTTGTAATAATCCCTGACCCCCACAAGATCTCCCACTCCTGCCAGAGCCAGCATCTCCGTGGTTTCCGTCTGAAAGACCCGGAACGTCTCTGTCAGAACTGCCTCCAGCTGAGGCTCATCCAGATTTTTCAGGATCACAGCCAGATACCTGTCTATTTTTTCAAAACGGCTGGTGATCTCATCTGTCTGCATCCGTGTCACTTCATCGCTGTCGGAAATCAGGGTATAAAGAACCCGTTTGTTGATGGTCTGTACATCCCGGCGGATCTCCATCTGATACTTTTCGGTCACATACTGTATCTTGTAGAAGTCCCACACTCGGAACCCGGCTCTCACCATCAGGATAAAAATCAGCAGCACCGCCACCCATACACTGCTTATATTCATGAAAAAAACCTTCTTCAGCCTTCGTACGATCATATTGCTCTCCTTCTTCATTCGTATAATATTGTTATGATAATACACGAAATAATCCGGCTTTACAATATTTACTTTGAAATATTTTATCAGATTGTACATTTTTATAACAGCCCAGCCTTCCGGCTGGGCTGAATAAATTTGTATCTATGGATTTATACTTCAAACAGCAGGTCTGCATAGGTAGGATAAGGCCACACCTTCTTATCTACCAGCATTTCCAGCTCATCCACAGGCTTTCTCAGAGCCTCCATGGCAACCTTCACCTCATCCTTGTAGAAAAATGCCTGCTCCTTTCCCGCCTCCATGGCTCCGGCCTCTGCCTCTGCTCTGGACAGCCTGTCAAGGGCAGTCCTGACCTCTGCCAGCCTGACAGATACCTGCTCCAGCGCTTCCGCCTGGACAGCAGCATCTGCTCCGGCCTCCTTCACAGCAATGACGGTGTCTGCAAGAGTCCGGGTATATTTCATGACTGCAGGCACGATCTCCCTGGAAGCCATATCGATCATAGTCAGAGCCTCGATATTGATGGTCTTGGCATAGGTTTCATAGAGAACCTCCTCCCGAGACTCCAGCTCTGCCCTGGTAAAGATACCGAACCGTTCAAACAGCTTCACGGCCTTATCTGTGGTAAGGGCGTCCACGGCCTCTACCATGGACCTGATATTCGGGAGCCCTCTGCGCTCTGCTTCTGCCACCCACTCATCAGAATACCCGTTGCCGTTGAAGATGATCCTCTGATGCTTTGTCATGTATTCCTTGATCAGGTCATGGACTGCCAGATCAAAGTCCTCCGCCTTCTCCAAAATATCTGCAGCTTCACAGAAGGCCTCTGCCACGATGGCATTCAATATGGTGTTGGGACTGGCAATGGAATCTGCCGATCCCACCATACGAAATTCAAACTTATTCCCTGTAAAGGCAAAGGGTGAGGTTCTGTTCCTGTCTGTAGCATCCTTCGCCAGGCTGGGCAGGGTGGACACACCTGTCTCCAGCACGCCACCCTCCTTGCAGGTTTTGGCGATACCCGTTTCTACCAGCTGTCTTACCACATCCTCAAGCTGCTCTCCCAGAAACATGGAGATAATAGCGGGAGGCGCCTCATTGGCTCCCAGCCGGTGATCGTTGCCTACATCAGAGGCACTCTGGCGCAGCAGATCCGCATGCACATCCACCGCCTTCATAATGCAGGCAAGCACCAGCAGGAACTGGATATTCTCATTGGGGGTATCTCCCGGATCCAGCAGGTTGACCCCATTGTCCGTGCACAGAGACCAGTTGTTATGCTTTCCGGAGCCGTTTACTCCTGCAAAGGGCTTCTCATGGAGGAGACATCTCAGATCATGGTGATAGGCCACCCGCTTCATAGCCTCCATGATGATCTGGTTGTGATCCACAGCAATGTTGGCCGTCTCATAGACGGGAGCCAGCTCATGCTGTCCGGGAGCCACCTCATTATGCTGCGTCTTGGCAGTCACCCCCAGCTTCCACAATTCCTCATTCAGATCCTTCATATATGCCCCGATACGCTCACGGATCACCCCGAAGTAATGATCCTCCATCTCCTGCCCCTTGGGAGCCGGCGCGCCGAACAGAGTACGCCCTGCAAATATCAGGTCGGGTCTCTGTAAATATTTATCCTTGTCTACCAGGAAGTATTCCTGCTCCGCTCCAACACTGGGAACCACCTTGGCAGCGGACGTATTTCCGAACAGGCGGACGATACGCAGAGCCTGCTCGCTGATTACCTCCATGGATCTTAAAAGGGGGGTCTTCTTATCCAGGGCCTCTCCCGTATAGGAACAGAAGGCTGTAGGAATACAGAGGATCACACCGGTACCCGCTTCCTTTAAAAATGCGGGGGAGGTGATATCCCATGCCGTGTATCCTCTGGCCTCAAAGGTAGCGCGCAGCCCTCCTGAAGGGAAGGAAGATGCATCCGGCTCACCCTTGATCAGCTCCTTTCCCGAAAACTCCATCAGCATCCTGCCTTCCTCATCCGGATGGGTCACAAAGGAATCATGCTTCTCTGCCGTGATGCCTGTCAGCGGCTGAAACCAGTGTGTGTAATGAGTTGCACCATTTTCTACCGCCCAGTTCTTCATCGCCTTGGCAACTACATCTGCGGCCTCAAGTGAAAGCTCGCTGCCCTGATCTATGACTTTTTTCACTTCTTTGTACACATTTTTAGGCAGACGGGCCTTCATCTCACCCATGGTAAATACATTTTTCGCAAAAATCTCTTCCACATTTAAAACCTCACTCATCTTCCTGCACCCTTTCTTTTTCATTTTTGTGGCTGCGCTCCCTCCAAAGTCTGGCCGTTACCCTTTGCCCGGGAATTCCCGATAGCAAAAAAAGTGCCCCAAAAAACCTTTTGGAACACCTTTGTTCGTAGTATCTCAGCATTTTCAGGAACCATCCCCTGTTTTCTTTAAGATACTCCATCCTTCTGAAAATTGCAAGCCCAATTTTATTTTTTATTACTTTTTGCAAAAGAACAGGCTATTTTTCTCCTGTTCCTGTTGATATTCTACAATTTTCAGACACACTCTGGGCCTCTGCCCTGAGAATGTCATATCTCTTCGGTCTTTCTGTCAGCTCCACAAACAGCACCTGCCTGGGATGGGGCGCCGATTCCACCTTTTCTCCCTCTTCCGTTGTAAGGGAAAGCACCTCTGTCCTTACGTTGGTGCCATCCGGCTTCATAATCTCAATCTGATCCCCAACGCAGAATTTGTTTTTCTGCTCAATACGAGCCTGTCCCCTTTCATTTACCTCTCCCACAATTCCCAGATAAATATACTCATTGACATAGGTATTGGAATCATAGATCTGAGCCGTTTCATCCGCCTTTCCAAAATAAAAGCCTGTGGTAAACTGCCGATAGGTACACTTTGCTATCTCAGATCTGTACCAGCCCATATTGGCACGGTACTTCTCCTCTGATTCCAAATAGTCGTCAATAGCCTTTCTGTAGGTTCTTGCTACCGCAGCCACATACAGAGCCGTTTTCATCCTGCCCTCGATCTTGAAGCTGTCAATTCCTGCAGCTATCATTTCCGGTATGTACTCTATCATGCACAGATCCTTTGAATTGAAGATGTAGGTACCCCTCTCATTTTCATATACAGGCATATATTCCCCCGGCCTCTTCTCCTCCACCAGGGCATACTTCCAGCGGCAGGGATGGGTACAGGCTCCCTGATTGGCATCCCTCCCCGTAAAATAGCTGCTCAGCAGGCATCTCCCTGAATAGGACATACACATTGCACCATGAATAAAGCTCTCTATCTCCAGCCCCTCGGGTATCCTCCGGCGTATTTCCCTTATCTCCTCCAGAGACAGCTCTCTGGCGGAAACCACACGCTTTGCCCCATGCTCATGCCAGAACCGAAAGGTAGCGTAATTGGTATTGTTGGCCTGGGTGGATATATGAATATCTATTTCCGGGCAAATCTCCCTCGCAAGTGTGAACATCCCCGGATCCGCAACGATCAGCGCGTCCGGCTTCAGCTCCTCCAGCTCCTTAAAATATACCTCTGCCCCCGCCAGATCCCGGTTGTGGGCCAGGATATTGGCCGTTACGTGAACCCTGGCTCCATGCTCATGAGCAAAGCGGATTCCCTCTGCCATATCCTCCCTGCTGAAATTCTTAGCCTTGGCACGCAGCCCGAAGGCATCTCCTCCTATATAGACGGCATCTGCGCCAAAGATAACCGCTGTTTTCAGCACCTCCAGACTCCCTGCCGGAATCAATAGTTCAGGCTTTTTCATTTTTTTGTATTTCCCTCCCAATCAGTCTGCCAGCTTTACACTCACAGCAATACCGTCCCCATCCTGCAGGATGGCCGTTTCCAGCCTTTCATTGTGCTTCAGCTCATACAGATATGCCCTCATTCTGGCATGTATGGTCCGATTGCGCCTCCTCACTGCAAACCGGGACTCCATGATGTCCCCATCCTGCAGGACATTATCAGAGACCAGCAGTCCTCCAACTCTCAGCAGCCGCAGCACATCGGGCAGAAAATGATGATACTGCCCCTTTGCAGCGTCCATAAATATCAGGTCGTAGCTTTCGTCCAGCTCCTTTAAGATCCCGGCGGCATCTCCCTCCAGCAGGGTGATCAGCTCTTCCTTACCAGCCAGACGGAAATTTTCCCTAGCTGCCGGGATTCTTTTTTCATATTTTTCAATGGTGGTAATCCGACATCCTGCCGGCGCATATTCACTCATCAGAAGAGCGGAAAAACCAATCGCTGTCCCGATCTCCAATATTCTTTCCGGTCTGTTGACCGCCAGAAGAAGCTTTAACAGGCTCTGCATCTGAGGACGTATCACCGGCACATTTCCTTTGATACACTCTGCCTCTACCCTATCCAGAAGCTCTGTATTTCCTCTGTCCAAAGAGTTGATAAAAGTGCTGATTCTCTCATCTGTGATCATCTCTATATCCCATCTTCCTTCCGGGGTCAGGCAGGAAGGCGATGTCCTTCCCATGCCTGCCTACTCCCGCCTCGCTTCCGGCTCCTCCGTACCGGTACACATGACATCGATCATTTCCTCTGCCGTCATGGCACTGCTCAGCTCATAGATCCCTTCCTTCAGCTTGCCATGCTGGCCTGAAAAGAACTCCTGTACATAAAACAGCCTGGCATCCCGGATCAGTCCCTTTTCCTCCAGCACCTCACCGATCTCCATCGGTGTGGCATCCTCGGTGATGGAAATGCTGATCACCCTGGCCGACTCCTCCGGGGACACAGATCCCTCTGCAAAGACCCTGTAGCCGAAATCAAAGGCCTCCAGGGCATATTTATAAGTAAACATAACCGCTATGACAACTATCACTATTTTGATAACCCCATCCAATACACCTGCCACGATCTGACCGGACCTCATAACAGCAACCATTCCTTTCCTACTATTGAAAATCCAACTCCATCACAATTTGCATATTGATATCCTGCATCATCCTGCAGAAGGAGGCTTCTGCTTTCAGAAAGTCCTCTGCCAGGGGTATCGTCCTGAGCTCCTCGTATTCCCGATCCAGCTCATCCATGCGTTCCTGCAGCTTCTCTGCATCCTCTGAATTCTGTATCAAAAAATTCTTCTCACGAAACTCATTTACCTTCCCATACAGCCCAGGCTCTCTTTTTATTTTGGCAAGCTGAGCCTCATATTCCCGGTAGGCCACGGAGCGTTTCAGGGCCCCCACAAATTCCATCGTTGCATCCTGCACCTGATTGTCCAGCATAAATGCCCTCCGTCCTCTGCGCTTCTATAATTATACTTCCATAATGATGGGCAGGATCATGGGCCTGCGCTTCGTCTTTTTCCATACGAATTCACCCAAGGCATCCTTGATGCCTCCCTTGAGCTTTCCCCAGTCGCTGATCCCCCTGCTCAGGCAGCTATGGATCGCCTCATCAACGATCACGCGGGCCTCATCCATCAGCTCATCCGACTCTCTCACATATACAAAGCCCCTGGATACGATGTCCGGCCCCGATACCAGCTGGTCGGAGTAGCCGTCCAGAGCCAGCACCACGATAAGGATCCCATCCTCTGCCAGATGCTGCCTGTCCCTGAGCACGATATTTCCCACGTCTCCCACGCCCAGACCGTCTACCAGCACCGTCCCCACCGGCACTCTGCCTCCGACCCTGGCGCCCTCCTGATTCAGCTCCAGCACATCGCCTGAATGCAGAATAAAGGTATTCTCCTTGGGGATTCCCAGTGACTGCGCGATCTTGGCATGCGCCTTGAGATGCTTATATTCTCCATGGACAGGTATGGCATATTTAGGATGCACCAGGGAATAGATCAGCTTGATCTCCTCCTGACAGGCATGCCCCGACACATGTACATCCTGAAAGATAACATCCGCCCCTTTCTTTAACAGCTCATTGATTACATTTGTAACGGCCTTTTCGTTGCCCGGTATGGGATTGGAGGAAAAGATCACCGTATCCCTGGGCCCGATGGAAATCTTTTTATGGATATCCCCGGCCATGCGGCTCAGAGCTGCCATACTCTCTCCCTGGCTTCCGGTGGTAATGATCACCGTCTTTTCATCGGGAAAATTCCTGAGCTGCTCCACATCAATCAGCGTCCTGTCCGGTATATTCAGGCAGCCCAGGCTGGAAGCAGTCTCTATGATATTGACCATGCTCCGCCCCTCAACCACCACCTTCCTGCCAAATTTATAGGCAGAGTTTATGATCTGCTGCACCCTGTCCACATTGGAGGCAAAGGTGGCAATGATGATCCTGGTATCCTTGTGCTCTGTAAACAGGGTATCAAAGGTTTTCCCCACCGTCCTCTCCGACTGGGTAAAGCCGGGACGCTCCGCATTGGTACTGTCGCACATCAGCGCCAGCACCCCTTTTTTTCCGATTTCCGCAAATCTCTGCAGGTCAATGGCATCTCCGAACACCGGGGTATAGTCTACCTTGAAGTCCCCTGTATGCACCACAATGCCGGCGGGGGAATAGATGGCCAGGGCTGCCGCATCCACAATGCTGTGGTTTGTCTTGATAAACTCAATACGAAAGGCCCCCAGGTTGACGGAGTGGCCAAATTTCACCACCTTCCTTTTGGTAGCCCCCATCAGGCTGTGCTCCCTGAACTTATTTTCAATGATTCCCATGGTCAGCCTGGTGGCATATATGGGTACATTGATTTCTTTCATCACATAGGGCAGCGCCCCGATATGATCCTCATGTCCGTGAGTAATTACAAATCCCTTTACCTTGCTGATATTGTCCTTCAGATAGGTAATGTCGGGTATCACCAGGTCTATACCCAGCATGTCATCCGCAGGAAACGATAAACCGCAGTCAACCACAACAATACTGTCTTCATATTCGAAGGCAGTAATGTTCATACCGATCTGCTCCAAGCCTCCTAAAGGTATGATCCTCAGCTTGGAAGCACTCTCATTCACTTTTTTTCTCAATCAATTATCCTCCCTTTTCTTTTCGGCGCCTGCAGCCCTCTGCCCCCGGTCTGTTCAGAGGAATCCCTTTTCCCGTCAGCCTTCAGCAATTCGTCCCTGAAGTCCTCTTCCGCTCAAGTACTGTCTGATTCCATCCCTTCAGCCAGATTCCTGCAGCAGCCGTATGATTTATAAACAGCGGCGACTCTACCTTCCGCATAGTCTGCCGACAGTCTTTCTCTCTCTTCTGCCTCTCCCGATTTCCCGATCAAATCAGGAAAGCTCCGTGTCCTCCAGTAAATTCTCAAAAACCGAAGCCACCGCACTCAGCTCTGTCTCATCCTCCACGATTTCATAAACCGTCTGTTCTTCCTCAGAAGTCGCAGCCTCACCGAAGACGCCTTCGGATACCTCCTTTAAAATGAGCGCCTCTCCGTCGCCCACTTCCTGATCCGTTACCAGAATATAACGGACTCCGCCTATCTGAGTCTGCTCTAATACATAGAATTCAACCGGAGCCTCATTCTCCGGCTGAAAGGTTATCTTTTCCACTAGATGCTCTCCCTGTTCTTCCTGTAGTCCAAATATCCCTGCAAAATAAAACATGCTGCTATCCTGTCTGCATGTTCCTTTCTATGCTCACGTCTGATACCCGCTTCCATCATAGCCTTATCTGCGGCAACGGTAGTCAGCCTTTCGTCCCACATAGTGACCGGAAGGCCCGTCCTCCGTTCCAGCTTTTCCTTTAATTCCAGTGAAAGCTCTGCCCGTATTCCCAGAGAATGATTCATATTCCTGGGCAGGCCCAGCACAATTTCTCCCACCTCGTACTCTGCGATAAGCTCCTCTATCCTGGCCAGCGTCCTGCGCAGCTTATTCTCCTCTTTTCTTTCTATGACTTCAATTCCCTGGGCTGTGACCAGGAGAGGGTCACTGATGGCTACCCCCACTGTCTTTGACCCATAATCCAGACCCATAATACGCATGGACATTCTCCCTACCTCTCGTCTCTTACTTCCAGTGCCTGGCTTCAATATACCTGGTCAGCAGCTCCTCCACCAGCTCGTCCCGCTCCACCTTCATGATCAGGCTTCTTGCGCTCTTATGGCTGGTGATATAGGTAGGATCACCGGACATAATATAACCCACGATCTGATTGACAGGATTGTAGCCCTTTTCTGTCAAAGCCTCATATACTGTTGTCAAAACCATCTCCACTCCTGTCAGCGGCTCTGTCTCCACACTAAAAAACTGGGTATTATCCAAATTCTGCATATTATCACGCCCTTATCTATCGTTGCCGGCCATTCTGCAAGCCACCTCTGATTTCTTTTCTTTCCAGATTTCCCGAACCTTACTATTTATCCAACTTTAATATTACCCTATTTCCCCAAAAAATTCAAGAGCAAGCTGCGAGCAGGCTGCTTTCATATCCGGACAGCATATCATCCCTGCTCTGCCAGCAGGATATCCTCCGTCAAAAAACCGGTGACCCTTACCCTCTCTATGGTATTGGCCAGGGGCAGATCCGTCTCCCTCGCCACCTTCACGTACTGCATGGTATGCCCTACCTGGAAGGTCCGGCCGTCTATCACCTTCTCCTCCTCAAACAGCACCTCTGCCTCGCTGCCGATACAGCAGCCACGGTATTCTTTTGAGAATTTTCTTCCCATTTCCAGCAGAATATTGCTTCTGGCTGTCTTGATATCATCCGGAACCTGATTTTCCATCACTGCTGCAGGGGTTCCCTTTCTTCTGGAGTATTTAAATACATGCATCTCATAAAATTTTATTTTTTCCAGGAAAGCCCTGGTGGCTTCAAATTCCTCCTCTGTTTCACCGGGAAAGCCTGTGATCACATCCGTGGTGATGGCCGGATTACCGAAAACACTGCGCAAAAGCTCCGCTTTTTCATAGTATTCACCCGCAGTATACCGCCTATTCATCCTTTTCAGGGTAGAATCGCATCCGCTCTGCAGGGAAAGATGAAAATGAGGGCAGAACCCCGGCAGCCGCGCCAGCTCTGCCGCAAACTCCTCCGTCACGATCCGGGGCTCCAGGGACCCCACCCGGATCCTTTCTATCCCATCTATTTCATGAATGCTCTTCACCAATGACAGCAGCCCCGGTGCTCCCTGATCCACACCATAAGAGCTGATGTGGATGCCTGTCAATACCACTTCCCTGTAGCCGCTGCCGGCCAGCCCCCTGACCTCCGCCAGCACATCCTCCCTGCTTCTGCTCCTCACCCTGCCCCTGACATGGGGAATGATGCAGTAAGAGCAAAACTGGTTACAGCCGTCCTGAATCTTAATATAGGCCCTGGTATGTCCTCCGGTCCGCTTAAGCTGCAGGTTCTCATACTCTCTCGTACTCCCTATATCAATGACTGTGGTATCCTGCAGCGTCTTATCCCCTCTGCCGGCAAGATATTCTTCCAATATGGGAACCAAGTCCTTCTTCCTGTTGTTGCCGATCACCAGATCCACGCCCTGATCCTTTATGACCTCTTCCCTGCCTGCCTGCACATAGCAGCCCACTGCAACCACCACCGCATCCGGGTTCAGCCGGCGGGCACGGTGGAGCATCTGACGGCTCTTCCGATCCGCCATATTGGTAACAGTACATGTATTTACAATATAAATATCAGCCTTACTATCAAATGGTACAATTTGATAATCCTTTTCCTGTAAGCTTTGTTGCATTACTTCCATTTCATATCCGTTCACCTTGCAGCCAAGGTTGTGTAATGCCACACTTTTCATATGATTCCTCTCTTTTTTTGTATTGTTTTGGGATTGACTTTTATCCCTTCACCATATAGTATTATAAACAGCAGATATGAAAACATCAAGGAGGTAAAAACAATGAAAACAGTTCAGATTTCTTTAAATTCTATTGATAAGGTAAAATCTTTTGTAAATGATATTACAAAATTTGATTATGATTTTGATTTGGTATCCGGAAGATATGTCATTGATGCAAAGTCCATTATGGGTATCTTCAGCCTGGATCTGTCAAAGCCAATCGACCTGAATATCCATGCAGAGGATGGAGCTGAGGATGTGCTGAATACATTAAAGCCCTACATGATCTAAAGGGCAGCAGAAAACACAGGCAGATGATTGGAAGCATTCGGAATGGGAGATATATTCCGGGTGCTTTTTTTGCGCACTCCGGTATGATCCGCACCGGAGCCTGAGGCAATGAATTTGCCCCCGGGCTAACGATGCACCACCAATACCTCCTCATTCCTCAGAGCCGTATCCACCAGCTCGTCTATCCTTTCCTCCAGATTTTTCTCGTGCCTCCGGATCCTTTCCGTATTGGGCTTGGTGACAGGGTGCTTGGCCACGAAGATGGTACAGCAGTCCTCATAGGGAAGGATGGATGTCTCATAGGTGCCTATCCTTTCCGCAATATCTACGATTTCCTGCTTGTCCAGACCGATCAGCGGACGGTATACAGGCATGGCGCATACCTCATTGGTAGCCGCCAGGCTGGGAAGAGTCTGAGAGGCTACCTGACCGATGCTTTCACCGGTGATAAGGCCCAGACACTCCGTTTCCCCGGCGATATGCTCCGCTATACGCATCATATAACGGCGCATGATGATGGTCAGCTCCTCATGAGGGCATTTCTCGTAAATATAGAGCTGTAAATCCGTGAAATTAATGACATGGAGGTAGATGGGACCCGTAAACCGGGACACCTGTCTGGCCAGATCCACCACCTTCTGCTTTGCTCTTTCACTGGTATAGGGGGGTGCATGGAAGTATACTGCATCTATCTTTACCCCTCTTTTTGCTATCATGTAACCGGCCACCGGTGAATCGATGCCTCCGGAAAGCAGCAGCATAGCTTTTCCGCCGCTGCCTACGGGCATTCCACCAGGACCTGGTATAGTCCTTGAGTAAAGATATATTTTTTCACGGATCTCCACACTGAGCAGAATCTCCGGATTGTGCACATCCACCCTCATGTCGGGACGCGCCGCCAGGATGATCCCGCCCAGCTCAGTGTTCAGCTCCATGGAACTAAGGGGATAATTTTTCCTTGCCCTTCTGGCATGTACCTTAAAACTGTGGTTTTTTTCCGGATGGGTCTCCTCCATATACTTCACAACAGCCCGACCCAGCTCCTCAAAGCCCTCATCCTCCAGACAGACCACTGGACAGATGCCTGAGATGCCGAATACCGTCTTTAAGTTATCCACTACCTCATCAAAATCAAATTCCGACAGGGCATCCACATAGATCCTTCCCTGGGTCCGGGCCACCCTGAATTCACCCTGGCATCTCTTTACCGCATATTTGATCTGCTTCACCAGAGCCTCCTCAAAAATATAGCGGTTCTTCCCTTTTACGCCTATTTCAGCATACTTAATCAAAAAAGCGGTAAACATTCCGGCTCCTTTCTATCCGCTGCAGGATTGGGATAATGGTGTCAGCAGGGCGCTGTAAATGCGCCCTTACCGCCGCGTATATCTCCGCAGCATGGGTATTATATCATACATTGCCTGTAAAGTATAATCAATTTCCTCCTCTGTTGTAAAGACGGAAAAGCTGAGGCGGATGGTAGAGTCCAGCAGCTCCTTCTCCACCCCTATAGCTTTCAGAGTAGCCGAGGGCTGGGGCTTGCGAGCGGAGCAGGCACTCCCTGCCGATACATAGATCCCCTTGTCCTCCAGGGCATGCAGGAGCACCTCGCTGCGTATGTTTGCCACCGATACACTGACCACATGGGGGGCGCTCTCCCTTCCCGTCAGACCGTTTACTCTGACGGAATCAATCCGGGACACACCCTCCACAAACCTCTGCTTCAGACGGTACAGTCTATCCACATCCTCATCCAGGGACGCATAGCAAAGCTCCGCTGCTTTGGCCAGGCCTGCAGCCCCGGGCACATTTTCCGTACCGGAACGCAGGCCACCCTGCTGGCCTCCACCGAACAGGATGGGCTTTACCTTCGCCTTTTCACTGACATACAACAGGCCTGCCCCCTTCGGACCGTGTATCTTATGGCCGCTGGCCGACAGCAGGTCTATATTCATCTTTTTGGGATAAATCCTGAACTTACCAAAGCCCTGCACCGCATCCACGTGGAACAGGGTTCGGGGATTCATCTGCCTGATCATGGCTCCAGCCTCTGCCACAGGCTGAAGAGAGCCGATCTCATTATTGGTATGCATAATGGAGACCAGGACAGTTTCTTTTGTCATAGCCCTTTCCAGGTCTTCCAGGGAAATCCTTCCGTTCTGATCCACCGGCAGATAGGTGACCCGAAAGCCCTGCTCCTCCAGGTGCTGCATGGTCTGCAGCACAGCGGGATGCTCTATGACAGTAGTGATCAGATGCCTGCCCATCCTGCAGTTGGCCATAGCTCCTCCGATCAATGCAATATTGTCCGATTCTGTGCCGCCGGAAGTAAAGAAAATTCCCCTTTCATTTACTCTCAGCAGCCGGGCCAGGGTTTCTTTGGCATAGCGGATATAGCCTTCCGCCTGCATGCCTTTCATGTGCAGGCTGGAGGGATTCCCATAATCCCTGCACATAAGCTGAGTGACCAGAGCGCCCACCTCTTCAAAGCATTTTGTTGTAGCCGAATTATCCAAATATATTTCCATTTCCATTAACACTTCCTTTTGAACAGTCACATATGATACTCTATTATAAAATATGCCTACTCTTCTAATTGGTACATTATCCATGAAAGGACTGCCAGCCCGGCTGTCTCTGTCCTCAGGATGCGCCTGCCCAGGGAAATGGGCTGGATCTTTGCTGCCATGGCAGCCTCTACCTCTCCTTCCTCAAATCCCCCCTCAGGACCGATGAACAGGGCTACCGACTGGCCCGGCCGCAGAGAGGAGATGACCTGCCTGGTTTCTTTTATCCCGCATGCCATGCTCTCTGCCAGCTCATAAGGAATCAGGCGAACCTCCATCTCTGCCGCACAGGCAATGGCCTGCTCCATACTCATCACCTCCCTGACCCGGGGAATGACTCCTCTTCTGCTCTGCTTTGCCGCAGCCTCTGCGATGCCCTGCCAACGGGTGATTTTTGTCTTTTCCTTCCTGGCATCCAGCTTTACCACCGACCGTGCCGTGTCCACAGGTATCACCTCATATACCCCAAGCTCCACTGCCTTTTGGACGATCAGCTCCATCTTATCGCCCTTAGGAAGTCCCTGGAAAAGATAGATTCTGGAGGGCAGCTCCACATCAGCCTCTTTTATAAAATGCAGCCTGCACAGGATGCTGTCCTTCCTGAATTCCCGGATTCCGCAGCGATATTCCTTACGGTCAGTCCCGTTGCTCACGGACAGCTCTTCTCCTGCCTTCATCCTCAGCACATCCCTTATATGCCTGACGTCACTTCCTTCTATTATGATCTCACTGCCCCGGATCTGGGAGGGCTTCACAAAAAAATGATGCATGCTTCTGTCCTGCCCTCCCTTATAAAGCCGTCCTTCTGGCTGTGACGGACACCCACTCCCCCTGACAGGTGACTGCCAGCACCTCCAGCCCTGCTGCCTTCACTGCCTCCACTACTGCTTCCTCCTTCTCATCAATGATGCCGGAGGTAATGTAGATCCCCCCCGGCTTCAGTGCGGATACGATAAAAGGGGTCAGGGGTATCAGCACATCTGCCAGAATATTGGCCACTGCGATATCATAGCAGCCGTATCCTACTTCATCCTGTACCACTCTGTCTGTGATGATATTGCCCAGCACCACCCGGAACCTGTCCGCCGGAATCCCATTTGCCTCCATATTATTTCTGACAGCCTCAGTCACACAGGGATCCAGATCCGTCCCTACCGCTTCCTTTGCCCCGAACATCAGGGAAAGAATCGACAGTATGCCGCTGCCTGTTCCCACATCCAGCAGCTTCGTGTCCTCTGTAATATACCTCCTGAGCTGACGGATGCAGAGCTGAGTGGTCTCATGCATGCCTGTGCCGAAAGCCGTTCCCGGATCAATGTGAAGAACCATCCTTGCCTTATCCTCTTCCTTCATCTCCTCCCAGGAGGGAATTACCAGCACATCATCGATGTAAAACTGATGAAAATATTGCTTCCAGTTGTTGATCCAGTCGATATCCTCTGTCTGCTCTACAACGACCGTGCCCTCCCCGATATCCATGAACCTGCGCAGGGTCTCCATCTCCTGCTCCACCTGGGCGAGAATCTCCGCTGCACTGCTGCGCTCCCCATTTCTGTTCAGGGTTCCGTCCTCATTCTCCTCCACGAAGAAGCTTAGATAAGCCACCCCATCATCCTCCTGGGCATCCGGAAGGATGTCCACGAACATCTGCTCCTTTTCTGCAGCCGTAAGAGGAACCTTGTCCTCAATCTGCGCTCCCTCCAGGCCAATATCATAGAGGCTGCTGATAATGATATCCTCAGCCTCTGTCACTGTTTTTATTCTGAATTTTGTCCATTTCATATTTGTAGCCCCACTCCCTTTCCAAGGCCTATGCTATCATAAAACGCCAGCAATTGTAAATATTGATGCAGATAATTACGATCATCAGTCCAATAAAGAGACTGTCCACAGTCTCTTCCCGGATCTTCTTATTGACGGCCCTGCCGCAGATGCCGCCCAGGATCCCCCCTATGACCATCAGCACCAGCACTCCCGGCCGGAAATCAGGCACAGTCGCTGATACCAGGGAGGTAATCAGGCTGGCCAGCTGAGAAAAGAAAATGATATAAAGGGAGTACTCCGCCGCTGTCTTGGTAGACATGGAAAAAAAGAAAAACAGAACCACCAGGTTGATAGGACCTCCGCCAATGCCCAGGAAGGAGGACAGAATACCCAGAAATATGCCGATGGTCGCCGCAACCGTCCCCTTCCTCACCTGACAGGTTTTAATACGGTCTTTATACAGGGTGTACACCAGGGTTCCCAGGGTGATGACCACCAGGCAGAAGGCCTGAATGGCTCCCACATGATTGGGATCCCTGCTGAGTGCGGAAATCTGGGAAAACATCCACTTTCCCGCCACTCCTCCCAGAGCAGCCCCTGCCGCAATGGGGGTACCTGTTTTCATTTCCACCCTGGAATCTCCCGCAGTCCTGCTTTTTATCACAGAATAGGTGGTCATCCCCAGCACAGTGCAGCCGGACAAAAAGCTGATCACTGCCACGTCCATCACACCGAAGGCATCCAGAACCGGCTTGATGATCACACCTCCGCCGATTCCGCAGACAGCCCCGATCACAGACGCCAGAAAGCACACCGCAAAAAATATAAAATACATTTCTGAAAATCTGCTCCTTTCCGTTCCCCTCAGCAAATGGACGGGATCAGCCGCAGCAGCCTCCCTGAGTATGCCCGTAGGCATCCATGCAGTCCTCCTGGGGATTCTTCATGCAAAGATGTACCGCCGCCTTTTTAAAGGTCATGGGCAATGCCAGAATATTGGGATTCCCGCCCACATATTTCCTCTTTGCATCCTCCAGGGCCTCTTCCACGGTAGCCCTGGTCTTTAAGCCCATACCTCTGGCATACCCCGGCTCCTGGGCGCCTACGATGTAGATGGCACTGGTATTTCTCTCAGCGATGTGCCCACAGGACATCATGGAGAAGCCATGGAAGGGGTGAAAGGCGTTGGCAAACCGGTATTTTCTGATGTACTCCTCATTGGTAGCAAAATACTCTCCGTATCTGTTCATGTCCGGAAGCGTATTCATATGGTCATGCTGGAACAGCTCATATACCTCTCTCAGATAGGGCCACAATTCATCGTGAAAATAACCGTTGCAGGTGGAGGCGCAGATCATCACGCACTTATCGCTCATGACTCTCTTATATCTCAGAACCTGGGCGCTCAGTGCCTGCATCAGCATGATGGGATTGGTTCCCATGCCGTCTCCGTAATGGAATTTCTGAGGCATGCCAAAGATCAGTACGTCATATTTTTTCTCCGCCCAATGTACATAGGTTCTCTGATCTGCCTTCTCCCAGCTTATCGGCATCATCTCCCTGGCATATCCTGAGTAGACAGCGATCTGCCTGGACTGGGTATCCAGCACGGCATCACAGCAAAAGAAGGGATGGCCCATCTTTTCCTCCATATGCATACTGATCTCATCGAATTTGCTCCTCATCAGGCTGCCCCCGTTGACCGGAGTGAAATCGCTTCTGTGCATAACGGAAGGAACGTGATGGCTGGCAATGGATCTCCAGTTGGTTATGCCTGTAGCGCTGTGCTTATATCCTCCCGAATAGCCTCCATAGGGATTGCCCTGCACATGCCCGATCAGAATGGGAATATCACAGTCAAAGACATACTTGTTCATCCAGACCGGATCCCCCCTGCGGGTGGTACCCAGATCTATCATATGCTCGCTGTCCTCACTGTCGTGGCTGATGATCTGTCCCTCAGGCCAGAATTCATTAAAAAGCTCTGCTCCGAAAATGGCCCTGGCATCCTCCTCCTTACTCCTGGGATGGAGCCCGTTGGAGATGATAAACAGAATGTCCTTTTTCTCCACACCTGCCGCGTACAGCTCCTTCAATATATATTTAATGCTCAGCTTCCTGTGACTGGTAGCCTGTTCTCCGCCCTTTACCCTGTCAGGTACGATGATGGTGACGGTACTGCCTTTATGTGCCAGTTCTGTTAAGGTGGGCATTCCGATGGGGTGAGCCAGGCTCTCCAGATAAGCAGCCTCCAGCCCCTCCTCCGGAATATGATCCGGATCCTTCACCGTCTCCCCGGGAATAAAAACATCCGTGCTGTCCGGCAGCTCTGCTGACATCAGCCCATGTCCATACTCAAAATCTATCTTCATCATCTATGCTTTCTCCTTTCCAACAATCCAATCCTTTTATTTTCCCAGATAAAGACGGATGATCTCCAGATATTCCTCCGGATAGAAGCCGATCTCTCCCTGGAAGCGGGTAAGGGCGATCAGCCCTCCGTCAATCTCACTGATGGAGGCCAGCATGGCTGCATTCTCCTGCTTCAGCCCCCCGCCGTACACAATATCCATTCCCTTCGTCTTCTCTTTCACAAAGGCGGCGATCTTCTGAATATAATCCTTATCAGCCGGAGTCTTGCCCGGTCCGATGGACCAGACAGGCTCATAGGCGATCACCACCCTGGAGGTATCCACATCCTGCAGTCCGATTTCCAGCTGTTTTCCCAGAACCTCCTGCCAGCGCTCCTGCTCCTCACTCTTTTCACCGATGCAGTAGAGCACCGACATCCCTCTGGCCAGAGCACATCTGATCTCTTTATTCAGGATGCGGTTCACCGCCTCCCCATCCACAGTCCCTGCCTCTGCCAGGATGCCTGCCTTGTCGCCTCGCTCCTCACAGTGGCCAATGATGGTCGTTTCTGCCCCCACTGCTGCCATGGCTGCTGCCGGCCTGTTGGATGTAAAGGCTCCGAAGTTGCCTCCCACAGCCGTATCCTCCCTGTAGACGCTCTGGCAGCCCACTCTGATGGGGCTTCCCTTGATTTTTGCGGCAGCTGCATTCAGCAGATGGGCCTCCGGAAAAAACATCCCGAACTCCACCTCTGAGGCATCATACCCTGCCAGCTCCCCCTGGGTGCTGCGGACAATATACCCTGCCCAGTCCTCTGTGGGAACCAGGGAGTTCACTCCCCCCAGCCCTGTGGGTATGTCAAATCTTTTTAAATTCAGATAAATGTGCTTCATTCTGAAACCTCTCTCCTTTCCACTGCAGCCGCACTGCTTAGATCCCGGCTTTTTTATAACGCTCTGCCATCTGCTCCAGAGTGGCTGTTTCCACCTTGGGCGCTCTGCCGTAGCTTCCGAATTTTACGATCAGCGTGCCTACCACCTCTTTTACTCCGTCCTCAATACACTGGCAGATCCTGGCCACATCATCGTCGGGAATGCTTCCATGCATCACCGTGTCCATGACAGGTGTGAGGAAGACCCTGGGATCAAAGGCAGATCGATTCTTCTCCAGAAGCTCATAAATCTCTCCGATGGAAGCACTGCTTCTAAGCGCCGTCTCCCCTGCAAACAGCTCCCTCAGATTGCGGGTCACTGCCAGGCGGATATCCGTATCCACATTGATTTTATTGATGCCGCAGTGGGAGGCTTCGATGAGCTGATTCACATCGATGCCGTAGGTATTGGCCAGTTCTCCGCCCAGTCCGTTGATTTCCTCTACAATATACTGAGGAACCGTAGAGGAGCCATGGCTCACCAAATAGCCCTGGATTCCCTCGTGGCGCAGACACTCCTTTATGGCAATGGCAATCTCCTTGCGGATCACTGCATTCTTTCCCTTGTTGGCCCCATGCATGGTGCCGTAGCTGATGGCCAATGCATCCACCTTTGTTTTACGGAAAAACTCCACAGCATCCAGAGGGTTGGTATAGGTACTGTCTGCAGAAAATACATGATCCTCCACTCCCGCCAGCACGCCCAGCTCGCCCTCTACAGTGACGCCTCTTTCATGGGCATACTTTACCACCTCTCTGGTCAGCTCCACATTCTCATCAAAGGGAAGGGAGCTTCCGTCGATCATCACACTGGTATATCCCCCTTCGATTGCAGCGATGCAGGAATCCAGATTTTTGCCGTGATCCAGATGCAGGGCCACCGGAATCATACTGTCGCTTCCGTATTTCTTCACAGCAGCCGCAATATTCCTGGCTCCTGCCTTCTTGTCCTCCAGATCCGCATTCATGAAATCCTTCCGTCCGCCCATAAAGCCATTTGCCAGATCCGCCCCCTGCAGAATGGCCGGGCTTCTGAACATCTCATGCACCCGGATCACCGCCTTGGCCTGACACACTGCATTCACATTAAAAGCTCCCTGGGCATAATCATACCGGTCTGCCGCCTCTAAAACCGCTCTCATAGGTACTAACATTTTATCCTCTTCTCCTTTCATCCCTCTGGATATCCGCTTCTGTCATTTATCATGCTTTGCTGCTGCCCTTAATTCAGTGACAGCATCCTGGGCAGCTCCTCTCCCAGCAGGGGCCTGCACCATTCCCTGAAGGCTTCCGTCACCCCATTCCCCCTCTCATTGATAAAAGCATCCGGCATGGTAGCCTCATACATCATTACCTCATCAATGGATGCCAGGAAGGGTTCCATTCGATAGGGGGAATCAGACAGCCTGCGGAAAGCCACCATCCTGCCGCTCTCCCCCTCCAGGGCCGCCCTGCAGGCCAGCTCTCCGGCCAGTCTTGCTTCCTCCCTGTCCACAGGGCTCTGCAGCAGGATGGAAGCCCTGCCCAGCAGTCCCGGCTTCTCTCCCCTGGCCTTATAGCCCAGCCTCCTGATGACCAGGCCGGCCAGATGGGAGCTCACATCCCCAAAATAGGTGGCCCTCTCTGTCCGGAAAATAGGCTCTACCACAGGCCTGCCCTCCCTGTCCGTAAGCCCCTCGCTGGCCACCACCACAATGCCTGTCTTTTTCTCCAGCAGCTTTCTCACATCCTCTATGTACTGCTCCTCATCAAAGGGACGCTCCGGCAGGTAGATCAGATCCGGCCCGTCCCCTCCTCCGTCCCCGGCCAGGGCACTGGCCGCCGTGATCCATCCTGCATTTCTGCCGGAGGCCTCCACAACCACCACATGGATCGGAAGCCCCCTCACATCCGCGCACACCTCTCTCACACTCTGAGCAATGTAACGGGCCGCGCTTCCAAAGCCGGGACTGTGATCCGTGACGGCAATGTCATTGTCCATGGTCTTTGGGATCCCCATGACCTTGATGTCCATTCCCTTCTGCAGACAGGTCTTATACAGCCTTCCGCAGGCATCCATGGTTCCGTTGCCGCCGTTGAACAGCACATACCCTATGCCCCTCCTCTGCAGGATCTCTGCCATCCTGTCATACTCTTCCTCTTCCAGTGCATCCCTGGAGGTACCGATGGCAGACCCCGGCGTCTGCAGCAAAAGCCTCAGCTGCTCCTCCGGTAGCTGTCCCAGCTCTATAAAATCTTCCCTCAGCAGCCCTCCCGTACCGTTCCTGGCTGCATATATATGCCTGATCTGCGGATATTTCCCTGCCTCCGTCACCGCACCATAAAGGGAGGAATTGAGCACTGCCGTGGGTCCTCCCCCATGTATGATCAGAATACTGTCTCCCATACTCCTGCCGTCCTTTCCGCCGCTTCCGCAGGCTAAAATAAATGTTCTATTTTCAGATCATGTATAATCTGGATAATTTCCTTGCTCCTGCTGCATCCGAACTTTCTCAGCAGCCCTTTGATCTGTGTCTTTACCGTACTGTTCTCCACCCCCCGTATTCCTGCAATCTCATTCACCTTATAGCCCTGCAGGAGCAGCTTGATCAGCTCACGCTCCACGGCTGTCAGCTTGGAAATATTGTTGATGAAAAACAGGAGGCTTCTCTCACTTTTCTGCAGCCTGATGTATTCCTCCATGATGGTTTCATGGATCCTGCTCTGCATCACAGGATTCCCCCTGTAGGCACAGCGGATATGATACAGGATCTCCTCCTCCTCGCAGCCCTTCACCAGATAGTCCAGGGCGCCTGCACCCATGGCCGTAACGATCATCTCCCTGGTCTCATGGGCCGTCAGGAAAATCACCGCTGCGGATGGATCCGCCTCCCGGATCTCCTCTGTTGCCAGGATGCCCGAGTTCTTCTGCTCCATCTCGATATCCATCAAAATGATGTCATAGTCCGTTTCCTGTGCCAGCCTTACGATTTCTCGTCCGGAGGCTGCATCACCTACCACTTCCATATCCGGCTGTCTGTTGATGACTTCAATCAAATCCTCCTTGAGCAGCTGAAAATCATCTGCAACCAGTATCCTGATTTTATCTGCCATATTCCCCTGTCCTTTCATGCATCCGGATTTCCCCCTCTATGGTTTCCCTACTGATATCTGGGCAGGAGAATGCAGAAGCTGCTTCCTTCCCCCTCCCTGCTTTCCACCCGCAGGGATCCAAGATGGCTTTTGACGATTTCCCTGACATAATAGAGCCCCATACCCCAGTTATAGTTGGAATTTTTACTGGTAAAAAAGGGATCAAAAACCTTTTTGAGCTTTCCCTTCGCCATCCCGCACCCATTGTCCCGTACCTCAATCACTGTATAGAGCCTCTCGTTGCGGCATTGAAGAAGGATCCGCCCCTCCTCCTGTTTTCCTGCCTCAATCACTGCCTCCTGGGCATTTACCAACAGATTATAAAGGGCCTCACAGAAATGCGCCTTATCCGCCAGGATCAAGGACACATCTCCCAGCTTGATCTCCACCTCCGCCTCAGGATACTTCTTATGGAAACGCTCTACCGCATTCCCGGCAATTTCTTCAACGGGTACCGGCACCATGTAAATTGCATTTGCTTTTACACATCGGTACAGCTCCTCCATACGCAGAAGCATGGTATTGTTAAAATCCTCCAGCACATCTACATATTCCCTGACCTTCATCACATCCACCTTGGGCTGCTCATAGAGCTGCCCTATTCTCTTATAGATCACCCTGCCGGAAAGAAGCTGATTCTTCATGCTGTGAACGAACATGGACACACCTACCCTGGCTGTGTCAAATTTCCGTTCCATGATCACATCCTCCTTATCTGCCGCAAAATTGCTGCTGGTATACCGCAAAAGACTGTAAAAGCCAAATATACAACAGATAATGCTTACAATAACGAGAACACAGTAGCTGAACAGCGAAGGATCCACCTGCAGATAGCCCACGCCCTTACTCCAGAGACTCATATCACTGTAAAAATGATATACCTGCCCGGGATCCTGCTGATAGTACAGCAGGTAGATCCCTGTCAGCGCCACCATGCTGACACTGATCTGGCAGAACTGTCTTTTACAGAATTTCATGGTGATGGAGTAATACTCCCACACCAGAAGCGCCACTGCTGCCAGCAGATAGGCGGTGATCCACAGCAGCGTTCCGTTCACCAGCAGTTTTTTGAAAAATGCATTGGGCCTGCATAGCGCCCTGTAAATCCCTGGAATATATAGCACCAGGGTGACCGCCGGCAGCACAGCCGCTGCCTTCTGTATCCAGGTATTTTTGCGAATCAGAGGAATCATGGAATAGCACATGGACAGTTCAAGCAGGAAAAAAGGAAACAGCGTCCTGCCCAGCGCGATCAGGAAGCCAAGCTGATTCAGGGTGATCAGAAAATACTGTATCTTCACCCGTATGGCCGGAGAAATATACAGAAACCTCATCACCTCCTGTGAAACACCGCCTTTTTTGGCAATAAATATCATAACGCCGCATATTTCCAGCATCAGGCTCAGGCACAGTCCAAGCATATACATGGATTCTCTGCTCTTCTTTACGCAGAGGGTCAGGACAGATGCCGCCACCAGGGTTATGGTCAAAATAATCAGCATTTTGCCTCCTATTTTTTTATCAAATTGCCTCCCACAAATACATCCGCCACATTATTCTCTGCATCCAGCAGCACCAGATCTGCATCCTTGCCCTCTTCCACAGAGCCTTTTGTCTCAAAAATGCCCAGCAGTTTAGCCGGATTTTCAGAAAGCATGGGAAGGATCTCCTCTATGGGCCTTCCTGTGAAAGCCAGCAGATTCTTCAGCGCTGTGTCCTGGGTGAGGGTGCTTCCTGCACGAACGCCGTTTTCCAGCAGCTTGGCATCGCCATCCTCTACGATCACATCGTTGACACCCAGCTTATACCGGCCATCCGGCAGGCCTGCGGCCATAATAGAGTCCGTGATGGCCACCACCCTGTCCAGTCCCTTGGTCTTGATCAGCAGGCGGACTACTCCGGGATGCAGATGTCTGCCGTCGCAGATGGCCTCGCAGTAAATGTCGGATTCCAGCGCAGCTCCCATGACAGAGGGAAAATGCTGATGGAGCAGCTTCATGGCATTGAATATATGGGTACAGCAGGCCGCTCCTTTGTCAATGGCATCCAGGCAGGTATCGTAATCTGCCCCGGAATGGCCGATGGCCACCGTAATTCCCAGCTCCCTCATGGCCGGAATATCGTCCACGATCCCCTTCACCTCCGGAGAAACAGTGATATAACGGATATTTCCCTCTGCACGCTCCTGATACTCCCTTAACAGCGGCATATTAGCCTTCTGCAGCAGATGCTCAGGCATGGCCCCCTTGTATTCGCTGGCCAGGAAAGGGCCTTCCAGATGGATACCCAGAAGATTGGCCCCCCTGTGCTCCAGCTTCTGATGGGCCTTGAACTGATCGATACACCACTCTGTCTGCTCCCTGGTGTCCGTCAGCACGGAGCACAGCCAGGACGTGGTGCCGTTTCCCGCTGCGAAACGACAGATTTTTTCCAGCTCCTCCGCAGTAGCCGCATTCACATCCACACCTACCGCGCCATGGGTATGTACATCTATGAATCCCGGAACCACTCTCTTCCCGGAAGCATCATAGGTCTCTGCCCCCTCCGGCAGGCCTGCATCCCCATCCTGCAGCAGGATCCTGCCTTCTTTTATACCCACTGTCTTTTTTTCAAATTTATGTCCGATATATACCTCTCCGTTTATTATATAACAATCCTGCATACTAATACCATCCTTTTTCTGTTATTTTGACTGTGCCCTTGCGAACGGCGCGGGCTGAACTCTTATCGCTATTGCTTTATTCCGGCAAATTGGCCACAAATTCTGTGATGCGCAGAGAGATGTCCGGGTGTCCCTGGAGCAGGCTCACCGGAAAATGGGCGCTTCTTTCTCCGTAGGCCGCATGCCTCACTACACTTCTATGCCAGTCACGGAAGCAGCCCAGGCGGATCTTTCCTGCGGAGGCTATCTCCTTCATTCCTACTGTGACACAATAATGAGGCATATCATCCAGTGCGCCGTTCAGATCCCCGATGGAATTCACAGCCCTGGTCTCCCTGGAGATCTCCAGCACCCTGGCCGGAAGCTGCAGAAACTCTTCCGGCGTCATAGAGTCATCAGCTTCATTAAAGGCCACATGGCCGTTGATGCCTATGCCGCCAAAGCAGATGTCCACACCGCCCAGCCTGTCTATCACCTCCTGTATATATCCGGGATTTTTCGGGTCCGGAAATATCCTCTGTTCCTCAGGCATTACCAGCTCAGGCAGAATCTGCCCATAGACCCGGCGGTCCATGAAGCCCCGGAAGCTGAGCCTGTGTTCCTTCTCTATCCATTCCTTTTCATCGGTAAGATATTCATCCATATTGATGAACCACACATTTTTCAGACTGATTTTTTCCCGGTTCACACGCTCCACAAAATAGGGGTACTGGCCCACCGGACCTACAGGACAGATGAATACCGTATGCTCTCCCAATGCATTTTTTCTCTTGATCTCTTCTGCCATCTCCTCTGCCATAGCCTGAAATACAGTGGCATTATCCTCCATTACAATCAGGGGAATTTTGGGATTGCTTACCAGCTCCTGCCTGTCATAATAGTAATAATCATGTTTCATCTCTCTCTTCCATCCTTCCTTAAAATTCAATGGGGCTGCCTGAAAGCAGCCCCATTGTTTCCAGCCTGACTACTGCCGTTCAGCCAAAAGTCCAGCCTGCATTTTAATAATTTCCAGCCTCAACCATAACATCCAGCAATACATAATCCTCTACTGCGGGATCTCCCTCTACTGCGCCTGCAGTAATGAAGTTCTGTTTCTGCAGCTCATAATAGCCCTTTACCGTACCGTCGCCTGCACCTGCGGACACTTCCCTTCCTGTCAGCCACTGTGCATCGCCTCTCTGCTCGTAAACGGTTTCCTTATCCTGTGCCACCTGCTTTGCAACCAGCTCAGCAGTTGCCTCCTGGTTCTCTGTTGCTGCATAATCCATGGCCTTAAACAAAGCCCTGCAGAATCTTACCAGGACATCCCTGTTCTCTGCTGCATATCCGGGCATTGCAATCCAGCTTGCCAGGGAAACCGTCTGGTCAGAGAAGGTCATATTATCCGTCAGCTTGGTAGCATCCGGCATCTCCTCCAATACCTTCAGGCTGTTAGGGGACCAGGTAGCACATGCATCCACTCCTCCGGACAGCATGGCGGTCACGATTGCAGATGCATCCATATCTACGGCTTCGATATCATCCATAGTCATGCCTGCCTTTGTGAGGGAATTTACAAGGATGTCTTCACTGGAGCTTCCTGAGGAATAGGCTACCTTCTTGCCTGCCAGATCCTCTACCTTTGTGATGCCGGGACCGCCGATCAGCGCATCGCCGTTGGAGATGTGGGACAGTGCAAAGATGGTTGCCTGGCCGTTGATGGCCAGCTTGTGGGCACCCTGTCCAATGTAGCCGATATCAATGCTTCCGGACTCCATTGCCGCGATGATGGTGGGGCCGTCCTGGAACTCTGTCAGCTGCACTGTGATTCCCTCTTCCTCCAGATATCCCTGGGCAATTGCATTTTCGATGGACCAGAGGCTTCCGTAATTAGGCATGTAAGCTACGTTCAGGGTAACCGGCTCTACAGCCGCCTCTGCCGGCGCTTCCGCAGCCGGTGTTTCTTCTGCCGCCTTTTCCTCAGCAGGAGCCTCTGTCTTTGCCTCCTCATTCGGGGCTGCCGCTTCCTTGCTGCTTCCGCAGCCTGCCAGCATCCCCACTGCCATCGTTGCCGACAACAAAAGACTCAATACTTTCTTTTTCATTTTACTTCCTCCTTCATTAAAAATATGATGATCTATACCCTTCAGGCCGTTTGTCTCCGGCCCCGGTATCCTCTACCTTTACGGAAACCCTGCCCTTTTGCCAGCCTCAGGCCAGGACGGATGTCTCTACTTCCGCACCTCCAGATATTCCTGATATACCTGGCTCCAGATATGGTTCTTCAGCTCCAGGAACCTGGATGACATCTTGGTTTCCTGATCCCTGGGATAGGGAATGTCGATATCCACGATTTCCTTGATCCGCCCCGGTCTGGCACTCATGATAATTACCTTCTGGGCCAGAATAATGGCTTCGTCCACATCATGAGTAATAAAGAAGCAGGTCTTCTGCTCCTTCTCCCAGGTCTCCAGCAACTCCGTCTGGAGCTGGGTCCTGGTCTGGGCATCCAGGGCGCCGAAGGGCTCATCCATCAAAAGAATGGAGGGATTCACCGCATAGGCCCTGGCAATGGCCACCCTCTGCTTCATACCTCCTGACAGCTCCTTGGGATAGTGATTGACAAAATCCTCCAGCTGAACCATCTTTATGTATTTCATGGCGGTTTCTTCCGCTTCTTTTCCCTTGATTCCCTTCAGCTTCAGGCCAAACATAACGTTTTTCTTTACCGTCAGCCAGGGGAAGAGGGCATACTGCTGAAATACCACCCCGCGCTCTGTTCCTGTTCCAGCCACTTCCTTACCGTCGCAGTATACCTTTCCGGAGGTAGGCTCCAGCAGCCCCGCAATAATGTTCAGAAGAGTGGATTTCCCGCATCCGGAGGGACCTACCACACAGATAAACTGATTTTCCATAATATCCAGGCTGACGCCGTTCAATGCGATCATCTCTCCGTTGCGGGTATCAAACACCCTTCGCACATTATCTATCTTAACCTTTACACTTCTCTCTTCTCTTGCCATCCTGTAAACCGCCTTTCCAAGAATTTAACGAACTTTTCAAAAATCATGCCTATAATGCCTATAATAATAATATATAAGAGCATGGGCGGTGTGTCAAAGCTGTTGTTCAGCGACCGGATCCTCATCCCCAGTCCTGCCACAGCCCCCGTAGATTCGGCTGCGATCAGTGTGGTCAGGGCCGTTGAGCTTCCCAGCCTCACTGCCGTGATGATGAAGGGCAGAGTAGCCGGCGCGATCACCTTGAGAAAAATATCCTTATCCGTGGCACCCAGCACCCTGGCTGCCTTGATCAGTGTCTCATCCACATTGATAACACCCTGATAGATGGTCACTGTCATAATCAGGAAGGTGGCAATCGTGATGACGATGATCTGAGGCCTGCGCCCCACACCTGCTGAAATAACTACCAGGGGTACATATGCAAGAGGAGGAATATTCCTGATGAACTGGATCCAGGGCTCAATAATGTTGCGAACCGGTGAATACCATGCCATCAGAACCGCCACGGGCAGGGACAGTACAAAACCGATGGCAAAGCCGGCCCCTACAGAGATCAGGCTGCTGGAAATATCGGACCAGAACACACCTCTGTCTATCATGGTGCCAATGGACTGAACCGTCTTGATCAGGTTCGGAAAGCTTCTGGCCGTCTTTGGGTTAATCGACAACAGATACCATAAACACATGGCTGTTGCAAAGGATATCAGAAGCCATGCCCACTTAGGGATGCGGCTCCCTTTATTTTTCTTATTCATACGCTTCTCCTTTTCTATGCATTTTCCATGGATATTTTTATTTTAACAAATTCTCTTTTTTTTGAAAGGCGGAACTTATTTCATCCTTTTGGCAATGGGGCTGCTGCCCCTGACCCGGATGATCTCCCCGGCCAAAACCATATAGACAGCGTGAGCATCTGTATATTATAATATTTGAAAACCGGCATGGAGACCGGATTACAGAAAGAGGAAATGAAAATGAAAAAGTATAGGCCCATGAAATTATTCATCTGTTGTTTATCAATTCTCTGCCTTACCCTCACTGCCTGCAGAAAGGATGCCGCGGAGGAGCTTTCTCTGGGAGAGGCCAACGAGCGCCCCTCCCTTCCGGACTCCGAGCCCATCCCCGAAACCCAGGAGGATGAGGAGCCCGAGGCGGAAGGTCCGCCTGCCTTTTACGGTCTGCCGGTGATCGGGGAAAGGGAAGCCGTGGACGGCAGGATCCAGAGCTATCTGACGGGACAGTGGCTGGAAGAGGAAAGGGCACGCCGCCGTCCGATTGCCGTGATGATCCCCAACAATACCCCCGCCCTGCCCCAGTATGGGCTTTCCAAGGCTGCTGTCATCTATGAAGCCCCTGTAGAAGGCAGGATCACCCGGCTGATGGGTATCTTTGAGGACTATGATGAGCTGGAATTTATCGGACCGGTACGGAGCAGCAGGGATTACTACATCTATGTAGCCATGGGCTATGAAGCAATCTATTGCAACTGGGGCCTGGCCAGGCCCTATGTGGAGGAGCTGATCAACCGGGATACCGTCCAGAATATCAGTGCCTCTGTAGCCGGCATCAACCATCCTGCGGATGAGGCCTTCGGCAGACGCAGCCGTCCCGGCTATGCCACTGAATTTACCGGCTATCTGTTTACCGACGGCCTGAACAAGGCCATAGAACGTCTCCAATACGAAACCGAATACGACGATGCTTTTACGCCCCAGTTCACCTTTATCGCCGACGGCAGCAGGGCGGAATATTCCGACAGGGAGGACGCTGTCCTGATATATCCCGGCGGAAAGGAAAAGAACTCAGGCGGCTATGGGGCCTACAATCCCTACTTTGAGTATCATGAGGAGGACAGGCTCTACTACCGTTATCAGGACGGGAAAAAACAGATCGACGAATATACCGGCGGACAGCTCTCCGTATCCAATGTAGTCCTTCAGTATTGCCATGGGGAGGTTCGGGATGCCAAGGACTATCTGGCCTTTGGCGTACATGGAGAGGGAGAGGCCCTGATCTTCACCAACGGAAAGGTGATCAAAGGAACCTGGAAGCGGAACGACGGAGACAATACCCCTGCCAAATTCTACGACCAGGAGGACAATGAACTGGTATTCAACCAGGGGGCAACCTGGATCTGCAATATCTGGGATGAATACATCGAATTTGTATCCTACGAATAAAAGCAAAAAAACACCTTACAGCAGATTCTATCAGGCCTGCTGTAAGGTATTTTTTATTTCCAGAACTTCTTTTTCTTTTCTTTGGCCTCACCATGCCCTGATGAGACATTCTTAGCCGCATTCAGGCTGCCGCCGGTTTCCGCATCAAACTTCTTCAGCAGCTCCCTGGCCTCATGGGAAAGCTTGTCAGGAACCTGCACCACCAGCGTCACATAGTGGTCTCCCCTGCTTTCCCTGTCCCTTAAGGAGGGAACTCCTTTTCCCTTCAGCCGCACTCTGGTATCGGTCTGGGTACCTGCCTTTACATCATAGATCACCTTGCCGTCCACGGTATCCACAACCACCTCGCCTCCCAGTGCCGCCACTGCGAAGGACATGGGGACAGTAGAATAAATGTCATACCCCTGGCGCTGGAAGATGGGATGCCTGCCCACGATCACCTCTACCAGCAGGTCACCTCTGGGGCCTCCGTTGCTTCCAGGCTCTCCCTTATCCCTGATCCGCACGCTCTGGCCATTGTCAATACCTGCCGGGATCGTCACCTTGATCTTCTTTCTGCTGGCGATATAACCGCTTCCATGGCAATCCGGGCACTTATCCTTGATCACCTTACCGGTACCCCGGCAGTCGGGACAAGTCTGCACATTTCTGACCGTGCCGAAGAAGGACTGCTGGGTAAACACCACCTGGCCCTTACCGCCGCATTTGGAACAGGTCTCCGGGCTGCTTCCTGCCTTGGCACCGCTTCCGTGACAGGCCACGCACTCATCCTTTAAGGTGAGCTCCAGCTCCTTCTCCACACCGGAAACAGCTTCCTCAAACGTAATACGTACACTGGTCCTTATATTTGCCCCCTTCATAGGGCCGCTGCTTCCTCTGGCCCCGCCACGGCGGCCTCCTCCAAAGAAATCCCCGAAGATATCCCCGAAGATGTCTCCAAAATCTGCACCGCTGAAGTCAAAGCCACCGGCGCCGCCCATACCGCCGTCGAATGCAGCATGGCCGTACTGGTCATACTGACGCTTCTTTTCCGGATCGCTGAGTACGGCATAAGCTTCCGAAGCCTCTTTAAATTTCTTCTCTGCCTCCTGGTCGCCCGGATTCATATCCGGATGATATTTCTTCGCAAGAACTCTGTACGCTTTCTTGATCGCACTCTCATCCGCGTTCTTGTCTACTCCCAGGACTTCATAATAATCTCTTTTCTGCTCTGCCATAACTGACTCCTTTACTCTCGTGAAAGCAGTAAGCCAAAGCCCAAGCTGCCTTGGCTTTGGCTGCTGCCTGCGGGACAGACTCCGGTCTTATACCTCACGGTAATCCCCGTCTACCACATCATCAGCCGGCTGGGCATTCATATCTGCACCTGCGCCTGCTGCTCCCATATCCGGTCCTGCACCTGCCGCTCCCTGCGCCTGCTCATATACCTTTGCAAAAAGAGCCTGTGCATCCGTCATCAATTTTTCCTTTGCTGCCTTCATCTCATCAATATCGCTGTCCGACATCTCCTGATCCCTGGTTCTCTCCAGCATAGCCTTTAAATCAGCCAGATCACTTTCTACCGTGCTCTTTGCGGAAGCATCGATCTTGTCACCCACCTCATTGAGAGCCTTTTCTGTCTGGAATACGAAGGAATCCGCCTCGTTTCTGGTGTCGATGGCTTCCTTCCTCTTCTTATCCTGAGCCTCATACTCAGCGGCCTCCTTCACTGCCTTTTCGATCTCATCATCCGACATGCTGGAGCCTGCTGTAATGGTGATATGCTGCTCCTTGCCGGTGCCCAGATCCTTGGCAGATACATTTACGATGCCGTTGGCATCGATGTCGAAGGTAACCTCGATCTGAGGTACGCCGCGCATTGCCGGAGGGATACCGTCCAGCCTGAACTGTCCCAGAGACTTATTGTCCTTTGCAAACTGCCTCTCACCCTGTACCACATTGATGTCAACTGCTGTCTGATTATCTGCCGCTGTGGAGAAAATCTGGCTCTTATTCACCGGAATGGTAGTATTTCTTTCAATCAGTCGGGTAGCCACACCTCCCATGGTCTCGATGGACAGGGACAGAGGGGTTACATCCAGCAGGAGGATTTCGCCTGCACCTGCATCGCCTGCCAGCTTACCGCCCTGGATAGAAGCTCCTATTGCCACGCATTCGTCCGGATTCAGGCTCTTGGAGGGCTCATGTCCGGTGAGCTGTTTTACCTTTTCCTGTACTGCAGGGATTCTTGTAGAGCCTCCTACCAGCAATACCTTGCCGATATCGGAATTGGCCAGGCCTGCATCCTTCATGGCATTCTGTACGGGAATGGCCGTCCTCTCCACCAGGTCATGGGTCAGCTCATCAAATTTCGCCCTGGTCAGATTCATATCAAAATGCTTGGGACCCTCTGCCGTAGCAGTAATGAAGGGAAGGTTGATATTGGTAGTGGTAGAGGAGGACAGCTCCTTCTTCGCCTTCTCTGCCGCCTCCTTCAGCCTCTGCAGAGCCATCTTGTCGCCGGAAAGATCCACGCCCTCCTGCTTTTTGAACTCATCCAGCATCCAGTTGATGATCTTCTGGTCGAAATCATCACCACCCAGATGGGTATCTCCGTTGGTAGCCAGAACCTCGATCACACCGTCACCAATCTCTATGATGGATACGTCGAAGGTACCGCCGCCCAGATCGTATACCATAATCTTCTGCTCTTTTTCATTATCCAGACCGTAAGCCAAGGCTGCTGCCGTAGGCTCATTGATGATACGCCTTACCTCCAGGCCTGCGATCTTGCCCGCATCCTTGGTCGCCTGACGCTGGGCATCATTGAAGTATGCAGGAACAGTGATAACTGCTTCCGTCACCTTCTCTCCCAGATAGCTCTCTGCATCTGCCTTAAGCTTCTGCAGGATCATGGCTGATATCTGCTGGGGAGAATATTTCTTGTCATCAATGGTACGTCCCCTGTCCGTACCCATATCTCTCTTGATAGAGGCAATGGTCTTATCCGCATTGGTCACTGCCTGACGCTTGGCAGGCTCACCTACCAGCCTCTCTCCAGTCTTTGTAAATGCCACTACAGAGGGTGTGGTCCTTGCTCCTTCTGTATTGGCGATAACGGTGGGCTGGCCACCCTCCATAACCGCTACGCAACTATTTGTGGTTCCCAAATCAATACCAATTATTTTGCTCATAATCAAGTCCTCCTCTTTCCTACTATCTCTATACTGTCTTTATCTATTACCTTTTTTTATGAAACCTATTATAAAACCTGTCAGCTCACCACTCCTACCATACTGTGCCTCACCACGGTATCTCTGTAGGTATATCCCTTTAGAAGCTCCTGGGCAACCGCTCCTGACTCATATTCTTCACTTTCTACCTGCATCACTGCATTGTGGTAGACCGGATCAAACTCCTTTCCCACAGCCTCTATGGGCTTCACACCCAGATTCTCCAGCTCCGTCATCAGCTGCCTGTAGATCATCTGCATGCCATCTGCAAATCCACTTCCCCTCTCCTCCTCAGGAATGCTTGACAGCCCTCTTTCAAAATTGTCAACAACAGGAAGTATCTTTTCGATCACACTGCGGGCCCCGGTTTCAAACATAGCAGCCTTTTCCTTCTCTGACCGCTTTCTGAAATTATCGAACTCAGCCATCTGACGCATGACTCTGTCCTCCAGCTCCTCGATCCTCTGCTTCAGGGCCTCCTGCTTTTTGTCTGCCTTCTGCTTCTTTTTAAACAGCCCCTTGCCTTCATTTTCCCGGGCTGTCTCCTCTGTGCCCGCCTCCTCCGCGCAGTCCTCCTCTGCCTCCTGAACAGCCGGATTGTCTGTCTCCTCCTGGGCCTCCTCATTCAGCAGCGTGTCTTCCATACTGTCATTATCCTCCATGCTTACCTTCTTTTCCTCAGCCAATTTCCTCATCCCTTTCTATCCTGCTTTCACTATTCTCTCTTATTATATAAATCATCCAACTGATGCATCAATGTTTTCAAAGTACCCACCACCTTGTCATAGTCCATACGCTTGGGGCCTATAATGCCAATGGTTCCTTTCATTCCCTCCCCCAATTCATAGGCTGCCGTAACCACACTGCAGTCCTTCATGGACTGGACAGGAGTCTCATCGCCTATATATACCTGGATCCCGGCGCCCCTTTCATCGGAAAGCGTTTCCTCCACCAGCTCATTCAGCATCTGTTTTTCCTCAAAGGTACTGATCAGCTGGCTGGCCTTCTCATTGTCGGCCAGCTCGGGATATCTGAAAATATTATTGGCTCCGCTGGTGTATATTTCCAGATCCTCCTCCGCCTTGATGGCCTCCGCCACAGCATCAATAACATACCCAACTATGGTACTGTGTATACCGGCCTGCTGTTTGATGGCTGTTATCATGCTCAGGTTGATTTCCTCAATGGTCAGTCCATTGAGATGGGTATTCAGCAGAATATTCAGCTTCAGCAGCGTCTCGTCATCCAGCGGCTCGGCCACCTCCAGCATGTTATTTTTGATGACATTGCCCTCCACCACGATAACTGCCAGAAGCTGGTGTGCATCCACCCTGGATAACTGTATAAATTTCAGCTTGTTGCGGTGCAGCCTGGGAGCCGAGATCATCGTTGCATAGTTGGTATTCTGGGCCAGAACCTTTGCCACCTGCCTCAGAAGATGATCCATCTTATCCTCCTTGGCCAACAGAACCCCCTTCAGCTCCTCTACCTCCCGCTCCTTCTCCTCCATCATGTGATCCACATACAGACGGTAGCCTTTATCCGATGGAATCCTTCCTGCCGAGGTGTGAGGCCTTATGATATATCCCAGCTCCTCCAGATCTGCCATCTCATTCCTTATCGTAGCAGAGCTGAGATGCAGATCCGTATATTTGGAAATTGTCCGGCTTCCTACCGGCTCTCCGGTCTCCAGATAGTTACGGATAATAGCCTGCAATATTTTAACCTTTCTCTCATCCAAATCCTGCAAGCTATCACCTCCCATTCTTTATTAGCACTCGCCTGTAAAGAGTGCTAACATCTTCTTACCATAAAATATCACTTACCCTTTATAATGTCAACACCTAGAAGTAAAAATTATTCTAAAAAAAATGTAAAAAGACCGGCACAACTGGCTCTGCCAATCCTGCACGGTCTGATTATACACAATTATGATTTTGATTCACCTTGGTTTATGATAAAGTGAATGGTTAATTAAATAGAAAAGCTTCCCATGATCTCTCCATTGAATACATAATATACTGTATTCTCTTCGGGCTTCACATAGAGCTCAAGGGATTTGTAGGGCTCCTTCCCTTTCTCCAGCCCGGTTCTCCACACCTCGTCTGCCATTTTCTGAATATCCTCCATGGAGTAAGATTTGCCGGCAAACTGCAGACTGATCACGGGCTTTGCTGACTTGGGTGTGCGGCCTCTCCTGGCTGCAGGCTTTGTCTCTTCCTTCTCCACCGTCTCAGCAGCCTTCTTTGAAGTCCTTCTCTTCCTTGTAGCGGTCTTCTTTTCAGGCTCCTTTTCTACTGCTTTTACTTCCTCCTGCCTTTCCACCGGCTCAACTACAGCCTCCGCTGCAGATGCTGCTGCAGCAGTTCCCCTCTCTGCTGCCTTAACAGTTGCTGTTATCTTATCTCCCATATAACTTCTCCTCTCCATCATCGGCTTATTCCGAGCCCCGCCGAACTATCCTGTATATTCAACGAGATACAATGGTTTCCTTCATCTATAGTTTACGTTACTCAGTTTATCCCAATTCCACTGGATTGTCAACTTTTTACTGTCACAAACAATACAGAAAATGCCCAAAACATCAAGCTTTTAAGCAAAAAAACCAAAATATGCCAATACAACTATGCCCAGTACGATCCTATACCAGCCAAAAACCTTAAAATCGTGCTTCTTGATGTAGCCCATCAGGAATCTGATCACAATAACCGATACCCCGAAGGCCACTGTCATGCCCACCAGCAGGATCATCCATTCCATGGAGCTGAAAGCCAGCCCCAGCTTAAGCAGCTTGAGCAGGCTGGCACCGAACATCACCGGGATGGCCAGAAAGAAGGTAAACTCTGCCGCTACCGTCCTGGAAATACCCAACAGCAGTGCGCCGATAATGGTTGCCCCCGAACGGGAGGTGCCGGGAAATATAGCTGCAATCAGCTGCCAGATTCCGATCACTAATGCCATCTGATAGGTGATTTGGGACAGATCGGTGATCCTGGGCTGCTTATTCCTGTTTCTGTTTTCTACCAGAATAAACAGCACGCCGAATACGGCCAGAGCTATGGCTACACAGGGGCCGTTATAAAACAATTCATTGAATACATCATCCAGGGGCATGCCCACCAGTATGGCAGGAATACAGGCCACTGCGATCTTAAACCAAAGGCTGAAGGTCTCCTTTTTTATCACCGGGCCGCCTTTCAGGTCAAAAGGAAAAATCTTATTCCAGAACAGGAGCACCACTGCCAGTATAGAGCCGAACTGTATCATAACCAGAAATGCCTCCCAAAACTCAGGGGACACATCCAGAATGACAAACTCATTTAAAAGGATCATATGGCCTGTGCTGCTGATAGGCAGCCATTCTGTGATCCCCTGTACAATACCGAACAGCACAGCCTTCAATATCTCTGTCATTTTCATCCTCCTTGCAGACAATTTTTATTTATTGACGGTTCGGAATCATTTGGATAAATACTCCAAAAGCTCCTCCCAGCAGGCTTCCGCATCACGATAGCCCTCCTCATACAGTGCTTTCAGCTTCTCCTGATCCTTCTCTACCCTGCCCACCTGGCTCTTTTTCCCGGGACGGATTACAAAAGCTCTGCCCTCCCCAGCCAGCTCCTCCAAATAGTCCAGTGTGGCATTATACCGGATATGCCGCTCCCTCATCAGCTCATACACCCTAGGATAGGAGGCATACCGCAGCTTGATCAGCGCCAGCCGGGAGGCAGGCTCCCTGCGGAAGCCCACCTCCTTGGTCATAATGACCACATTCTTCTCATTTCCATCCCGGATGGATCGGGCGATGGGAATGGAGTCAGAAATCCCTCCATCCAGATACAGCTCTCCACCGATTTTCACATTCCGGGATACAAGAGGCATGGAGCTGGAGGCCCGGACAGCCTGCATATCCTTATGCATATCAGTAAGCCGCATATACTCCGGCCTGCCGGTTCTTATATTCGTAACCACCGCGTAGGCCCTTCCCCGGTATTTTTTGAAGCCCTCATAATCATAGGGGTCCAGGTAGTTTGGAATCAGATCATAGCACATAGGTACACCGAACAGATCCCCTGAGGTCAGGAGATTCAAAAGGCTGCAGTACTTCCTGTTATCCAGATAACTGGTGAACACCCTGTAGGTTCTCTTCTTCTGCCTGGACAGAAAGCTGCACAGGTTAAGCGCTCCTGCGGACACCCCATAGGCGGATGAAAATTGTATATCCTGATCCAGAAAAAAATCCAGCACCCCGGCTGTGTAGATCCCTTTCATGGCACCGCCTTCCAAAACCAGTCCCGCCTGATACATCATGCTGCTCACACTCCTCCCTGCCTCTTGCCGTATTCCCTCTCCACAAACCGGCGGAGTACCGGAATGGAACGCTCCACCTTTTCCGTACCCATGCAGTATGCCATACGGAAATAACCAGGACAGCCAAAGCTGTCTCCCGGCACCAGAATCAAATCATAGGCCATGGCCCTCCGGCAGAACCTTACCGCATCCTCCTCCAATGCTTTTGGAAAAATATAAAAGGTTCCTCCGGGCTTCACACAGGAAAAACCCAGGCTCGTTAATGCTTCATATAAAAGATCCCTGTTGGTCTCATACACAGACAGGTCTGCTGTCTCACAGACCACCTCGGCCACTGCAAGCTGCATGAGAGAGGAGGGACAGTTGTGTCCGATCCCTCTGGATATCTGCCCGCACATGCTGACGATGGTCTCCGCCTCCTCGCAGGCCGGGTTCACCGCCAGATAGCCGATCCTTTCTCCCGGAACAGAAAGGGATTTGGAATAGGAATAGCAGCTTATGGTATGCTCATACAGACTGGAGACATAGACAGCCTCAGCTCCCCGGAACAGGATCTCTCTGTAGGGCTCATCTGAAATCAGATAGATCCTATGGCCCAGCTCCCTTGTTTTCCTCCTCAGAAGCTCCGCCAGCCTCTCCAGAGTTTCTCTCGTGTATACCACTCCCGAAGGATTATTGGGCGTATTCACCAGCAGGGCCGCCACCTTCCCCGTCAGCATCTCCTCCAGCCTGTCAAAGTTGATCTGAAATCCATCCGTATCTGCAGGCACCACCCTGAGCCTGGCTCCGCTCAGGTCTATGTAGGGATGGTACTCAGGAAAAAACGGGGCAAAGGCCAACACCTCATCCCCCGGTACTGTCACACAGCGGACAGCATGGGCAATAGCCCCTGCTGCTCCCGCTGTCATAAATATATGTGAAGCAGTATAATTCATGCCGAATCTTTTATTCAGGGACTCCGCAATCTTTTCCTTTACGGAGGGAATACCCAGGCTGGGGCTGTAGCCATGTACCGTCATGGGATCACATTCCGTAAGCAGCCTCATCACAGCCTCCTTAAACTTCTCAGGCGCAGGCACAGAGGGGTTTCCCAGGCTGTAATCAAACACATTCTCATAGCCGATCTCCCTGCCCCTGGCTGAAGCATACTCGGAAAGCTCCCGGATCACCGACTTTGCTCCCAGCATTTCTTTATATTTAACCGCTATCATTTAAATACTCCTTTCAGTCCGGCCTAGTTGGCAATGGATGCAATCAGCAGCATCCTCCCCTGCAGCTCCACCCTGCCATATGCCGCAGGAATAATGAAGTTGTCTCCCTTCCGGATCTCTCTTCCGCTGATGCGCCCCTCCCCCTCCAGCACGCTCATGTTCATAAAGGGATATCTCTGTTCAAAGGAAAATTCCTCCTCCACATCCAGCTTCCATACTGTATAGTATTGGTTGGACACCATCTCATTCAGCCTGTTGGGGGACATGCCAAGGGTACTGCGGACACTTTTTGATGCATCCCTGGAGGGCACCGTGATCACGTCCTTGCTCTGCTTCAGATGCAGCTTCCGAAGCTGCCCCTGGACCCTCCGGTCATAGTCATACAGGCGGTAGGTAATGTCACTGCTCTGCTGGGTTTCGAAAATCACCATTCCGCCCTTGATGGTATGCACGGTGCCGGGATCTATCTGGATAAAATCCCCCTTATGCACCGGTACCTCACGGAGAAACTCCTCCCATCTCCGGCCGTCGATCATCTCCTCCATCTCTTCCCTGCTTCTGGCATTGTGTCCGATGACCAGACTGGTATCCTCTCTGCAGTCCATGATATACCAGCATTCTGTCTTACCCAGACTGCCGGATTCATGAACCCTGGCATAGGCATCGTCAGGATGTACCTGGATGCTCAGGTCGCTCTTTGCATCGATAATTTTGACCAAAAGGGGGTACTCCTCCGACTCATAGCCGCCGAACAGCATAGGATATTCCCTCCAGACCTCCGACAGTCTTTTGCCCTCACAGAAGCCTTCCCGGATGGTACAGTCTCCATGAGGATGGGCACTGATCCCCCAGCACTCACCCACATGCTCGGAGGGCAGGGGATAATCGAATTCCCTCAATCTCTCTCCACCCCATACCATTTCTTTAAATATAGGATTTAAGAACAACAATTCTTTCTTCACGTTATCTATGCTAAGCTCCTTTCACTTTGGTGCTTTTCGCTTCTCCAGCCATGTATAGCCATTATATATGTTTTCTTTCATAAAATCCAGTCTCTACTTATTTTCTTCCTGCCGAAATGCCAAAAGCCCTCCAATCGACTGGTGAAAAATCAAATTCTCCCTGTACCGGAAGCCGAAAACAGAGTACAATAGGAGTATAGTGCCGGAATGATACCGGAGCGCCAGAGAACAGGAGGAATACCATGCTGCAGCTTATTTTTGCTGAAACCAACTATCATTACTGCCTTTCCATAGCTGTGAGACTCACCCTGGCCATGGTGATGGGAGCCCTCATCGGATATGAGCGTGCATCCAAAAAGAGCACTGCCGGACTTCGTACCTTTTCCATCGTATGCGTATCCTCGGCGCTGACCATGATCCTCAACGAATATCTGGTTCTCACCCATGGCTCCGGAGACATCACCAGGCTCTCTGCCCAGGTCATCAGCGGCATCGGCTTTCTGGGCGTGGGAAGCATCATCCTTACCTCCCGGAATCAGATCAAGGGCCTGACTACTGCTGCCACCCTGTGGTCCACTGCCATCCTGGGCATCACCATCGGTGCAGGCATGATACTTCCCAGCATCATTGCCTTCAGCATTATGATGTTTATTATTACCGTACTTTCTCATATCAGCAGGCATCTGGAAAGATATAACCGGATCATTACCGTCTATCTGGAGGCCGATAAAACCACCGGGCTGTCACAGATCATAGAGGCCCTGTCAGCCCAGGGCTTTGAGGTACTGCAGCTGGAAAAGCACAAAAGCTCTCCTGAGGGAGATCTGATGATCCAGCTTGACCTGAACCTGAAAGGGAAATATCTCCACTCGGATATTATCTATCGGCTGAGCCAGCTGGAAAGCATCCATTATATTGAAGAGGTCAGAAAATTGTAGGTTTGCTGTCATGCATTATACTGAATTTTCAGAATAGCCACAAGCAGGAAGGACAACACGATGAATATCCAAACCGTATTTCAGCAGATGCTGATCATATTTATGCTGATCCTGACAGGAGCCGTCCTGTACCGCAGGAAACTGGTGTCCGATGATACCTCCCGGCAGATTTCCGGGCTGGTTGCCCATCTTTGCAATCCGGCGCACCTGATCTATTCGGCACTGAGCAGCCAATCCAAGGTTTCTCCCCGGGAGCTTTTGAACGGCCTGCTCCTCATCCTGCTTGCCTATGGGATCCTTCTCCTCTGCAGCTTCCTGCTTCCATACCTCCTCCGGGTTCCCAAAAAAGAACATTTTGCCTATCGTCTGCTTACCGTCTACGGCAATGTAGGCTTTATCGGCATCCCTTTGGCCAGTGCGGTTCTGGGACCCTCCTCTCTGATCTATGTGTCCCTCAACAACCTTGTATACAATATGTTGATCTACACCCACGGCATCTCAACCATCCATGCCGTCACGGGACAGTGTCCGTCCGGAGCATCCTGCCGAAAGGAAAGCCGTGATCAGAATGGACAAAAAAACAGCGGAAGCCTCTCCCGCCTGTTTTTATCTGCGAAAAAATTCACCAGCCTTATCAATATAGGCACCGTTTCTGCCCTGCTGACCCTTATTCTGTATCTGGGGAATTTCCAGCTTCCTCTTCTTCTCTCCGAAACCCTGCATTATATGGGTCGCTCCACTACCTTTCTGTCCATGCTGGTGCTGGGTACAGCCGTAGGCCAGATGCCGCTTCGCCGTATCTTTTCCAACCTCAGGCTCTATCCTTTTACAGCCCTGCGGTTGATCCTACTCCCGGTTCTCTGCATCCGTCTGCTTCGCCTGCTCTCCGGAGACATGCTGCTCATCAGCACCACTGCCCTGCTGCTGGCCGTACCTGCCGGCAACATGCCCCTCATCCTTTCCAGGCAGCGGAATGCAGATACCGAGACCCTCTCCCAGGGCATCCTCCTGACCACCCTGCTATCTCTTCTGACTATTCCCATCACCGCCCTGCTTCTTGGCTGAGGTGCCCCTGCCGTCGGAAGATATGCTTCCCCTCCGGCTGCATACTGCAAACAGGATGATGCCGCCTGCTGCTGTAAATATGGAGATAAACTGTGAGGTGGAAAACCTGCCTACGCTTCCCCTGAGCAAATCTCCCCTGTAATATTCCAGAACAAACCTGCCTATACTGTAGAGAATCAGGTACATCGCTCCGATCTGCCCGTCTGCTTTCTTTCTCTTTGCCAGCCAGATCAGTACAAAGAAGTGCAGGAAATTCAGCCCGCTGGAAATGAGTTGCGTAGGGATGAGTGCCACCCCGTTGGGCGCATAGGAGGAATTGTGGAAGGCTATGCCGATGGGACTGTGAGTCTCCCTCCCATAGCAGCAGCCTGCCAGAAAGCATCCGATCCTTCCAAAGCCCTGAGCCAGAGCCACAGATGGGATGAGCAGGTCAAAATAGGCCAGAAAATCCAGCTTCTTAATCCGGGCATATATCACAGCCGTGAGGATGCCTCCCAGGATACCTCCGTATACAACCCATCCATCTGCCAGATCCAGCACAAGCCAGGGATTTTCAATGATGCTCTTCAGATCCGTCATAATGTAGAGCAGCTTTGAACCCAGATAACCTCCCAAAACGCAAAAAATTACAAAATAAAAAACCTGATCCGGGTCGTATCCATATTTTTTGGCTCGATATTCTCCGGTAAAATAGGCAGCCAGTACACCCACCGCAATCATCAGCCCATATCCATACACGGTAAACGGGCCTATGGAAAACAACTCATTTAACATATCCAGTCTCCTGTTCTACTATCATTATCACCGATTTTTTCTATATTTAATCTTTTTCTCCCGCCGCCCGGAATTTCAAATTAATGTCAGTGGCAATCTGGGGATGATGAGAGTGTATATGGTTAAAATAATACAGGTTACTGCCCTCATATGGCTGAGTCTCTCCAAACAGGCCCACCTCATAGCAGTTGCGGATTACACTCAACAGGCATTGGCTGCATTCCTTCTCCCTGCAGGCCTGACACATTTTTAATATGTGGGCAATACCTCTTTCAAACTCCTCCTGCTCATACACCTTAAAATCCATAACCGGAATATTTGCATTCCCTTCCTCTACATCCGATATTCCCTTTTTCATACAATCTACCAGACAATTCTGTGCGTATCCGATAATACAGGATGACTTATCACAGGTCCCGCAGGCACTCGGCCCCGGACAGCAATTTGAAAGATCCGTAATAAGATTATCAAACTGAACTGCTGCATATTGAATCCCCATGCCCTGTACTCCCTCCTCTTCTGTAATTTCCCTTCATCACATAGTCTGCTTGTACGGCAAAGCCATGCTTCATGCATTATCTTTTCTACTCTTAATGTAGTTTAACACAACATTCTCCATGTTTCAATGAATCACAATAAAAATCCCGGCCTGAGAAATACTTTTGCCAGGCCGGAAACCATATTGTGTTTTTAACTATTTCTTAAATTCCTCAATCTCATCAACTGCCTGGTCTGCATAGGTCGTCCTGTGGAACTCCTCAATAATCTGGGCTGCATTCTGCGGATGATGGGTATTCAGGTAATTCAGATAACGCAGGTTGTTTCCCTCATAGGGGAGAGTATCTCCGAAAAGACCGATTTCATAGCAGTTTCGGACTACGCTGATGATACATTGATCATAATGTACCTCCTTACAGGAACGGCACATTTTCAGAATATGAGCAATACCTTTTTCCAGCTCCTCTACCTCATAGAGCCTGAAATCTGTAGTGGGAACATTGGCATCCCCTCCCTCTACATACGTGACTTTGTTCTTTGCGCAGTTAATAATACAATTTTCAGCATACCCTATGATACAGGATGATTTATCACAGGTGCCGCAGACAGACTCGGTCAGACAGCATTTGGACAGATCTGTAATCAGCCTGTCATAGTGAACCTCTGAATGAAAAATTGCCATATTTCATCCTCCTTTATCTCTTGTTTTATCATCTTTTCCCGACAGCCTTCTCAACCCGAAACCCTGTACAAATCAGAAAGCCTGTCCGGAAAATTTGTTTTCAGATTTATCAACAACTATAGCTCTGATTTAAAGAATTTGCAAGAACAAATTTACCTGTTCCTTCTTTTATACAATATACAAGACACCGCCCGGATGCATTGACAGCATCCGGGCGGCCTCTCTTTTCCTGGACTCAGGAGTTATTGTTCATATTTCTTTGAAAACATCGTCAGCATCTTTGCACACTCTGCTCTGGTTGCCTGCCCCTTGGGATCCAGACGGTAGGTTTTTCCGTCCTCATTAGGCTTACCGGTGATCATCTCCACAGCGGTTGCCCACTGCATAAAGCCGGTAGCCCATCCGCTTACCTTGTCGGCATCGGTAAAGCTGCCCAGATCCTTCTTGTCGTTGATATCATAGTTCTGTACCTTTGCATACAGGTTCAGCATTTTTGCAATCTGTTCACGGGTAATATTATCCTGCACACCGTAGTTTCCATCCGAGTATCCCTCTACGATCCCCTTGGAATTTGCCCAGATGATAGCCTCGCTGTAATACTTCCCATCCTTGACATCCTTGAATTTATTTACAAAGGTTATTTTCGGTGAGCCTGCCATACGATAGAGAACCGTTGCGAACATGGCTCTGTTCAGCTTAGCATCCGGATCAAAAAGCTTTGTGCCTGAGATACCATTCATGATATTTTTCTCATACACATATTTAATGTTTTCATACTTCCAGTGACCTGGGTTCTCCTCTACATCTTCAAAGATCCATTTAGCCGGAGGAATAGGAGTCGGATCTTCTTTCTCCTTCAGCTCTCCTACTGCTTTGTTCAGATCTCCCAGTGCCTTGGTCAGCTGTGCCTTGGTGGGTGCTGCTGCTTCCAGCAGAGCCCTGGACGCATCGATCTGATCCTGAACTGCTTTTACTGAAGCCTCTGTATACTTACCCTCTGCAATCTTCTTCTCTGCCTGGGTGATCAGCGCCTGCAGCTGCTGCTTCTCAGCAGTGGTATCCTCCGGCGGTGCCTCCTCCTGCAGAGTAGTAAAGGTAACATCAGCACCTTCTGACTGATTTCCGACAGCATCCACTGTCTTCACGGTGAGCGTGTACTGAGTCTCTGCTGTCAGTCCATTCACCACAGCTGTGGTTGTATTTCCTTCCACCTCTGCCAGCTTCTCAGCTCCATTGTAAATCTCATACTTTGCCGCCTGGCTGCCCTGAGGCGCTGTCCAGCTCAGCTTCACACTGGTCTGAGTGATTTCGCCTGCCGTAACATTTGTAGGTGCTGCAGGAGCCTCCGGTGTATCCGGACCCTGCTCGGAAGGCTCTTCATTCAGGTAGGTAATAATAGGTGTTGCATGCACACTGGGCGCGGAAGGCGTTCCCACTGCCAGTGCCTGCAGGCGGATATAATCCCCCTTCTGTACCTCCAGCTCTATCTGGGGGAAATTTGCCTTCTGCCTGCTTACTGACATCTCGCAGGTCTGTCTGGGTTCCGTTTCATTATTGACATACAGGCTCAGCCTTACACTGCCTCCGCTGTTTCCATTTTGCCTCAAATAAGGCTCTGTATCCTTCAGCGCAAACGTTACCTTTCCGCTCATAGGTGCCCGGAAAGCCATAGCCGGTGTGGGTGCTGCTGATCCGAAATCGCAGATCAGGCCATTTTTATTCTCCGTTACCTGATTTTTTTCACCCTCTGC
>JALESH010000086.1 GCA_022781985.1 Lachnospiraceae bacterium
GTTAAGTTTTTGACAGTTGGAAAGTTCTGGTACAAACTCGCCAGAACTCCTGTTAAAAACCTGAAAACAGCAGAAAATAGGCTTGCATGTAGAGTTATAAAGAGTTATAATGCAGGAGTGAGATGAATAGGTATCTTCAGGGCAGGGTGAAATTCCCTATCGGCGGTAACAGCCCGCGAGCCGAGAGGCATGATTCGGTGAGATTCCGGAGCCGACAGTATAGTCTGGATGGAAGAAGAGGACGTAAAGTATGGAAACAGGATGGTAGATGGCGGCACAGTATTGAGATATTGTGAAGTGGCATCGCCTGCCTGTATGGACTGCTCTGGGATGGGAAACCGTGTCAGGGCTTTTTGCATTTGCAAATAAAGTCTCCGGACCTTGGAGGGAGAGTGATTGTAAAAATGACAGACAGGGAGTATATGAGCCGAGCCATAGAACTGGCAAAAAAAGGACTGGGATGGACAAATCCTAACCCCATGGTAGGTGCCGTAATCGTAAAGGACGGCAGGATCATAGGAGAGGGCTTCCATGAAAGCTACGGACAGCAGCACGCGGAAAGAAACGCCATTGCCTCACTGAAGGAGGCAGCAGCAGGAGCTACTATTTATGTGACGTTAGAGCCCTGCTGCCATTATGGCAAGACGCCGCCCTGTACGGAGGCTATTCTGGAGCAGGGAATCAGGCGGGTGGTCATTGGCTCCCGGGATCCCAACCCGAAGGTGGCGGGAAAAGGTGTCGCCATCCTGCGTCAGGCAGGCATACAGGTGGAGGAGGATTTTATGAGGGAGGAATGCGACAGCCTCAACCCGGTCTTTTTTCATTATATAACCAAAAAGACTCCTTATGTGGTCATGAAGTATGCTATGACGGCTGACGGGAAAATCGCTACCAGAACCGGGGCCTCCAAATGGATCACCGGAAGCAGTGCAAGAGAAGAGGTACAGAGGCTGCGGCATCAATATATGGGAATCATGGTTGGGATAGGGACAGTGCTGGAGGATGATCCCATGCTGAATGTACGGCTGGAGGGGAAAAGGAGTCCGGTGCGCATCATCTGTGACAGCCATATGAGGATTCCCATGGAAAGCCGGATCTGCAAAACGGCGGAGGAATACAGGACAATACTGGCCTGCGGGGAAGAGAAGCCGGAAAATTCTGAAAAGAAGCAGAGACTCATAGAGCTGGGGATAGAGGTTGTCTGCTGTCCTGACACCCAGGGCAGGGTGGATTTAAAGCAGCTGATGAAATATTTGGGAGAGCGGGGCATCGACAGTATTTTACTGGAAGGGGGCGGCACCCTGAATGAAGGTGCCCTTGGCCAGGGAATTGTGCAGAGGGTGATGGTGTTTGTGGCTCCCAAGCTCTTTGGCGGAGAAGCTGCCCGGACACCCGTGGCAGGAATGGGAGTGAGCCTGCCGTCAGAGGCTGTCCCCCTGAAGCTTTCCGGAATCAGGCAGATCAGCGGGGATCTGCTGTTGGAGTATGAAGTAGCAGAAGGAAAAGAGGCGAATTAGATTGTTTACAGGCATTATAGAGGAATTGGGAACCATTAAGAGGATTTCCATTCAGGGCAGCTCCGGGCAGATTGCCATAGGTGCGGACAAGGTGCTGGAGGGTACCAGAATAGGGGACAGCATAGCAGTAAACGGCATCTGCCTTACCGTCACCTCCCTGCAGAAGGATGGCTTTACGGCAGATATTATGGCGGAGACAGTGAGACGCAGCAGCCTTTCGGGGGCGGGCAGAGGTGACCTTGTGAATCTGGAGCGGGCTATGGCAGCAGACGGACGTTTCGGCGGGCATATCGTGTCCGGTCATATTGATGGGACAGGCAGGGTTCTGTCCTGCAGGAGAGAGGAAAATGCTGTGTGGGTGGAGATAGAGGCACCGCCCCGGATCCTCAGGCTGATTGTGGAAAAAGGCTCCATCTGCATCGATGGAATCAGCCTCACGGTGGCTTCGGTCAGTCCCACCGCTTTTCAGGTTTCCGTTATTCCCCATACAGGGGAGGAAACCACTCTGCTGAAACGAAGGCAGGGAGATATGGTAAATCTGGAAAATGATGTAGTAGGCAAATATGTGGAGAAACTGCTGGGATTGGGCGAGGCAGAGAAGAGGACTGCTTCCGGTACAGAAGCGGCCGGGCCGAAGTCATGTCTTACCATGGAATTCTTAGAAAAATATCTGTAGCCGGCAGGACAGCTTCCATGAAGAAATAAACAGGAGGAAAAACATACATGAATCAGCAGTACAATACAATTGAAGAGGCTCTGGAGGAGCTCAGAGCCGGAAAAATCATCCTGGTGACGGATGATCCGGACAGGGAAAATGAAGGGGATATGATCTGTGCCGCAGAGTTTGCCACACAGGAAAATATTAATTTTATGGCCTGTCATGCTAAGGGACTGATCTGTACTCCTATGAGTGCAGAGATTGCAGGGAGACTTGGCCTGCCCCAGATGGTGGCAGAGAATACAGACAATCATTCCACTGCCTTTACTGTGTCCGTGGACCATGTGGATACCACCACAGGAATCTCGGCAGCAGAAAGATCTTATACCGTGATGAAATGCGCAGATGAGGCCACCAGGCCGGAGGATCTGCGCCGTCCAGGCCATGTATTTCCACTGGTTGCCCAGAGAGGAGGCGTGCTGGTGCGGAATGGGCATACGGAGGCAACCACGGATCTGATGCGGTTGGCAGGATTGAAGGAATGCGGTATCTGTTGTGAGATCATGGAGGAGGACGGTACCATGATGAGGACGCCCAATCTCTGGAAGCTGGCAGAGAGGTATGGTATGAAATTCATTACCATTAAGGATCTGCAGGATTACTGCAGGATCCATGAAAAGCATGTGGTGAGGGAGGCAGATGCCGAGATGCCCACAAAAAGCGGAAATTTCAGAATCTATGGCTATGTCAATGATATTACTGGAGAGCATCATGTGGCACTGGTAAAGGGGGAAATCGGAAATGGAGAAGATGTACTCTGCAGGGTACATTCCGAGTGCCTGACCGGAGATACCTTCGGCTCCAGAAGGTGTGACTGCGGGGAGCAGCTGCAGAAGGCCATGGAGCAGATCGAGCGGGAAGGAAGGGGAGTTCTTCTTTATATGCGGCAGGAGGGCCGGGGGATCGGCCTGATCAACAAGCTGAAGGCATACCAGCTCCAGGAGCAGGGCCTGGATACGGTGGAGGCCAATATCAGACTGGGATTTGCAGCCGATCTGAGAGAGTATTGGATCGGAGCGCAGATTCTTGCTGATTTGGGAGTGAAGTCACTGAGGCTTCTGACCAACAACCCGGATAAGGTATATGGTTTGGAGGGTTTTGGACTGACGATCAGGGAAAGAGTTCCCATTGAGGTGGAGCCTCAGAGCTATGATATTCGTTATATGAGAACCAAGAAAGAAAAAATGGGCCATATTTTTAAAAGCATCCATGTATAAAACAGGAAGGAGACAGGGAAATGAGAGAGATTCAGATAGTGGAAGGAAAAGTAGTTGCCAAAGAGGGGATGAAGGTGGGGATAGTAGCATCCCGTTTTAATGAAATCATCGTCAATAAGCTGCTGGGCGGCGCTGTGGACGGCCTGGTACGTCATGGTGTGGAGGAAGGGAATATTACGGCGGCCTGGGTGCCGGGAGCTTTTGAAATTCCGGTAGCGGCAGCAAAAATGGCGGGGTCCGGCAAATATGATGCCGTGATCTGCCTGGGGGCTGTGATCCGGGGAGATACCACCCATTATGATTATGTCTGCAATGAGGTTTCCAAGGGGGTGGCCCAGGTAGGGCTGAAAACAGGGCTGCCGGTGCTGTTTGGCGTCATTACAACGGAAAACATTGAGCAGGCCATTGCCCGTGCAGGCAGCAAGGCCGGAAACAAGGGCTATGACTGTGCACTTTCCGCCATTGAGATGGTCAATCTGATGGAGCAGCTGTAGGATGGAAAAGCCTGTATTGGTCTTTGACTATGATGGGACAATTCACAATACCATCCTGATTTATGAGAAGGCCTTCCGCCGGTGCTATGCCTGGCTGGTGGAGGAGGGCTATACCAAAGAACAGCAGATTTCAAGGGAAAGGATAGCCGGATGGCTGGGGATGAACAGCAGGGATATGTGGAATACCTTTCTTCCCCGGCTTCCGGAAAGAGTCAAGGAGGCTGCCGGAGCACGGATAGGCAGGGCCATGGTGGAACAGATAAGAGGTCATCAGGCCCGATGGTATCCGGGTGCAGAAGAGATGCTGGATCAGCTGAAGGCAGAGGGCTATCCCATGGTGATACTGAGTAACTGCAAGATAGCTTACCGGCAGGCCAACTGGCTGGAATTTGCCATGGAACAGTGGTTTTCTGCTTTTTTTGACTGTGAATCCTTCGGGTTTCGTCCCAAGACGGAGATCATCAGGGAAGTGCAGAAGGAGTTTGCCCTGCCTTTTATCGTGATCGGAGACAGGCGTAGTGATCTGGACTGTGCACTGGCCTGCAAAAGTCCTTTTATCGGCTGCAGATATGGTTTTGGGGAAGAGGGTGAGCTGGAGGGAGCAGATCTGATAGCAGATTCTGTGACAGAACTGCCGGAACTGATACACAGACAGTCCTCTGCCCGAGCCGCCCACAGGCAGTGAACTGCAGCCCCATCCCTGCTGCAGCAGTATAAATTTTACCTGTGGCTCTTGACAAACCATATGAGTTAGAATATACTAACATAAAGGACTTTCATAGGATTATAGTTAGCCATAACTATAATGTGTTAGTTTAAAACAAGGCCAGGGAAACGGGAATAAACGTAAGAATCTGGATGACTGAACGGAAGAACAGCAGAAAACAGGAAGGACGAAAGGATTTTGAGAATTTTAAGAGAAAAAATCTGCAAAAGGGTATCATTATCTCGAAATTAAAGGAGCAGGGCTGCCGCATTACCAAGCAGAGGCTGACTCTGCTGGACATTATATTAGAGCATGAATGTTCCAGCTGTAAGGAAATATACTACAGGGCTGCGAAGGTGGATGACAGTATCGGCACGGCCACTGTATATCGCATGGTAAATGTTTTGGAAGAAATCGGAGCCATCAGCCGAAGGAACATGTATAAGGTGACCTGTTCGGAACACTGTCCAGAGAAGAATGCCTGTACCATCGTGCTGGATGATGATACCACCTATCATTTTTCTGCCGGAAAGTGGAATGAGGTGATCCGTGCAGGGCTGGCTTCCTGCGGATATCTGGTAAACCAAAGCATTGCATCCGTTGCCGTCAGCCCCTGTGAATGTGAAGAGGGAATATGTAACTGATCATCGCATAAAAAGGCAGTGCCCATAAGCTCTTATGATAAGAGGCTTGGGGTGCTGCCTTTTTATGGTCTGTCCTTTTGTCGGAATCTATGGTATGATAAAAAAGATGTAAGGAAGGCTATAGAGGAAGGAAATGGTAATGAGCTATGTTGGACAATATAGATGCAGTTATTTTTGATCTGGATGGATCCCTAGTGGATTCTATGTGGATGTGGAAGCAGATCGATCTAGAATATCTGGACAGGTTCGGAATACCCCTGCCTGAGAATCTGCAGTCGGAGATTGAAGGCATGAGCTTCAGCGAGACAGCTGCCTTTTTCAAGGAAAGATTCGGAATATCTGATCCTGTGGAGAAGATCAAGGCGGACTGGAATGCCATGGCCTGGGACAAGTATACCCATGAGGTGCCGCTCAAGGAGGGGGTGGATGGATTTCTGAATTTCTGCAGGGAGAAAAACATCCTCCTGGGAATAGCCACCAGTAATTCCAGGGAACTGGTGACCAATGTCATTTCAGCTCTGGGACTTCGGGATTATTTTTCCTGCATTATGACAGGCTGTGACGTGGAGAGAGGAAAACCTGCTCCTGACATATATCTGGCTGTAGCAGAGCATTTGAAGGTGACTCCTGACCGCTGTCTTGTGTTTGAAGATATTGTTCCGGGCATCCAGGCGGGAAAGAATGCCGGTATGAAGGTCTGTGCAGTGGAAGATGACTATTCTGTTGCACAGAAGGAAAGGAAAATGGCTCTTGCAGACTATTATATTGAGAATTTCTGTGCCCTGCCACAGGCTGAGCGGAGGGAAAGGCTTTGAATAATGGATTTTTACCTATATCAAAAGCGGATATGGAGGAAAGGGGCATAGAACAGCTGGACTTTGTCTACGTGATCGGAGATGCCTACGTAGACCATCCTTCCTTTGGGCATGCTATTATCAGCCGGGTATTGGAGTCCCATGGTTATACGGTAGGGATCATATCCCAGCCCGATTGGAAAAAGGAGGAGAGCATCGCCCGATTGGGGCGGCCCCGTCTTGGGTTTCTGGTATCAGCCGGAAATATGGATTCGATGGTAAACCATTATTTTGTCTCCAGGAAACGCCGCCCTACAGATGCCTATACCCCGGGGGGTGAGACTGGCAGGAGGCCGGATCATGCCACGGTGGTCTATGGGAATCTGATACGCCGTACCTATAAGGATGTTCCTGTCATCATCGGAGGGGTAGAAGCCAGCTTGAGGCGGCTGGCTCATTATGATTACTGGTCAGACAGCTTCAAGCGCTCAATCCTTCTGGATGCCCAGGCCGATCTGATTTCCTATGGAATGGGTGAACTGTCCATTGTGGAGATTGCAGACGCTCTGGACAGCGGTATCCATGTAAAGGATATCACCTTTATACCGGGTACTGTTTATAAGACAAAGGACATTTCGGGTATTTATGATGGTCTGAGACTGCCGTCCTTTGAAGCCATGAGGGATAAGCCTGAGCTGTATGCAGAGAGCTTCCGCCTCCAGTATGAGAATATGGATTCCTGCACAGGCAGACACTTAATAGAGGAATATCCCAGAGAGGTCTATGTGGTTCAGAATCCTCCCTCCCGCCCTCTTACCATGGATGAGATGGATGGGGTATATGAGCTGCCCTATATGAGAGCCTGGCACCCCTCTTACCAGGAGAAGGGCGGCGTGCCTGCCATGGCGGAAATCCGTTTTTCCCTGATCAGCAGCAGAGGCTGTTTCGGAGGCTGCAGCTTCTGTGCCCTTACCTTCCATCAGGGCAGGACCATACAGGCAAGGAGTCATGATTCTATTGTAAGGGAGGCAGAACTTCTTGTGCAGGAGGAGGATTTTAAAGGCTACATTCATGATGTGGGAGGACCCACCGCCAATTTCCGCCATCCCTCCTGCGAAAAGCAGCTGACCTCCGGGGTATGTCACGGAAAGCAGTGTCTTTTTCCGAAGCCCTGCGGCAATCTTAAGGTGGATCACAACGATTATCTCATGCTGCTTCGCAGACTCCGGGAGCTGCCTGGAGTGAAGAAGGTATTTGTCCGCTCCGGCATTCGCTTCGACTATCTGATGGAAGATGAGGATGATACCTTTTTCAGGGAGCTGGCAGAGCATCATATAAGCGGACAGCTGAAGGTGGCGCCGGAGCATGTGTCCGATGCCGTTCTTTCTATGATGGGAAAGCCTCAAAATGCAGTGTATGAACGCTTTGTTAAAAAATACTGCCGCATCAATGAGCAGTTTGGAAAAAAACAGTTTCTCGTTCCATATCTGATGTCCTCCCATCCGGGTTCTGCCTTAAAGGAGGCCGTGGAGCTGGCAGAATATCTGAGAAATCTGGGCTATATGCCGGAGCAGGTACAGGATTTTTATCCAACTCCCTCCACGATTTCTACTGTGATGTATTATACGGGAATGGATCCCAGGGATGGAAGGCCTGTGTATGTATGCCGCAGTCCCCACGAAAAAGCCATGCAGAGAGCCCTGATTCAGTACCGTAATCCTAAAAATTACGAATTAGTATATGAGGCGCTGGTCAAAGCAGGCCGGGAGGATCTGATCGGGTTTGGAAAAAGTTGTCTGATCAGACCCAGAGCCGGAACAGAAGGCTTTAAAAGGTACGACGGAAAAAGGGCAGAGCAGAATACAAAAAAGAAGAAACCCAAGAAGACGATTCGGAATGTGCATAAGAAAAAGAAAAATGGAGGGAAGGGAGAATATCATGAGTGGAAATAAGAAAAAAATAGTAATTATCACCGGTGCTTCCTCGGGGCTGGGATGGGAGTTTGCCCTGCAGTTAGATCAGATTCTGCACAGAACGGATGAGATCTGGCTGATTGCCCGGCGTAAGGAGCGGCTGGTCAGGCTGGCCAGGCAGCTGGATATCCCGTCCAGAACCATTGCGCTGGATGTAACGAAAGCAGAAGAACTGCTGGCTCTTAAGAAGCTTCTGGAAATAGAGGAGGTAAGCATCCGTATGCTGATCAACTGCGCCGGTTTTGGGCTGATGGGGCAGTTTGCAGACCTGGATATAGAAGAACAGGTGAATATGTTGGAGGTCAACTGTAAGGCATTGGTGCGGATGACTCATCACTGTCTGCCCTATATGTGCAGAAACAGCCGAATTATCCAGCTTGCTTCCAGTGCGGCCTTCCTGCCCCAGAAAAATTTTGCTGTCTATGCAGCCAGCAAAGCTTTTGTACTCAGCTTTTCCAGAGCACTGGGGGAGGAGCTGAAGAAGAAGCAGATCTGGGTGACGGCGGTATGTCCCGGTCCGGTGGATACAGAATTTTTTGATATAGCAGAGAAATACGGATCTTCTCTGGCGGTGAAGAGGCTGACGATGGTATCCGCTGAGAGAGTGGTTCGGGAAGCCCTCGCCGCCTCCGGAAAAAGGAAGGAGGTATCCGTTTGCAGCCTGCCGATACAGGCCTTTCAGGTGCTGTCAAAGACGGTTCCCCATTCCTGGATCATGGGGTTGATGAGCCTGCTGAAATAAGCAGGAATCAAGAAAGCTGATGAAAGGAGCATGGTTGTCAAAATACATGAACAGAGGCAAGTCATTTAAGGGGGAGTTTAAGTACATTGAAAGTCAGAGAAAGAGGGTCATTCTCAGGACGGCCCTGCTGTTTGGCATCTCCCTGGCTCTTTTGGCCATAGGCATATGGTCTGCAGGAGACAAGAGGAATATGCTTACGGTGGTGGCCGTACTGGGCTGTCTTCCTGCCAGTAAGAGTGCTGTAAACATGATCATATTTCTGAGGGCAAGAGGCTGCTCTCAGAAGGTCTGGGAGCAGGTTCAGAAGCATTCTCAGGGACTGTCCCAGCTCTGGGATCTGGTTTTTACATCCTATGACAAAAATTATCAGGTGAGCCATATGGCAGTGAAGGGAAATGTGATCCTGGGCATTACAGAGGATCCGGGGTGTGATGCCAGGGGCTGTGAAAGTCATCTGGACACCTATTTGAAGCAGGGCGGCTGCAGGAGCGCTGTTGTGAAGATCTATCAGGATGTTCAGAAATATTGTGAAGCCCTTGAGAATCTGAAAAAACAGGAGACTGACCCTGATGGGCAGGCGGAGGAGATCGTGGAGAATCTGATTGCTATTGCGCTTTAAAGTATGTAAAAAAAGAACAGGGGACAGGGCTGTATGATAATCTTGAAAATCAACGAGAATGAAGGGGGGCAGAGACTGGATAAGTTTCTGCGGAAATATTTAAAGGAGGCTCCGGAAAGCTTTCTGTATAAGATGCTGCGTAAGAAGAATATCACTTGTAACGGGAAAAAGGCAGACGGCAGGGAGCTGCTTCACACCGGGGATGAGGTCAGGCTGTTTCTTTCCGATGAGACCATCATGAAGTTTGGAGGGAGGCTGCCTGAGGCTATCTGTAAGGTGTCAGGTGATGTAGAAGCATATCGGCAGGCCTATGACAGTCTGGGAGAGACTGAGACGGTATTTGAGAACGCTCATGTGCTGGTGGTGAATAAGCCGGCGGGAATACTGGCACAGAAGGCGGAGGCCGGAGATATTTCTCTGAATGAGTGGCTGATCGGCTACCTGCTGGAGAAGCAGGCAGTTACAGAGGAGGGGCTGCATACCTTCAGGCCATCGGTCTGCAACCGGCTGGACAGAAATACCAGCGGTCTGGTGATCTGTGGGAAGACACTGGCGGGAAGCCAGCGGATGGGCAGGCTGCTCAAGGACAGAACACTTCATAAATATTATCATACTTATGTAAGGGGAGCGGTCAGGGAGGCATCTAGGCTGGAGGGATATCTCAGGAAGGATGGCCGGGTAAATAAGGCGGCCCTGGTCACGAAAGGGGAGGATGCTTCTTATATTGTGACAGAGTATAAGCCTCTTAGGGTTTATTCTGACAGGACGCTGCTGGAGGTCAGGCTGGTGACGGGAAAGACGCATCAGATCAGACTTCATCTTGCAGCTGTTGGCCACCCACTTCTGGGGGATTATAAATATGGCGACAGGCAGTTCAACGATTATTATAAGAAGAAGTATCAGATACGCAGCCAGCTTCTTCATGCCTGCCGGCTGGAGTTTCCGCCTATGGAGGGAGAATTTGCAGATCTGTCCGGATTGGTGCTGACAGCCAGGCCCCCGGAAATCTTCCGGGTGCTGGAGCATTAGAGCCTGTTTGAAAATTTATTTCCCCAATCTGTAGACCCGCTTGGCGGCATATTTACACCGGATTTTGAAAGGAGCATGGTAATAAAAAATGGCGACCTGGAATTCCAGAGGCTTAAGAGGCTCTACCTTAGAGGATCTGATCAACAGAACCAATGAAAAATATTTAGAGGGCGGGCTGGCATTGATCCAGAAGATTCCTACCCCCATTACGCCTATCACAATAGATAAGGAAAGCCGTCATATTACGCTGGCTTATTTCGGGCAGAAGAGTACTGTGGATTATATCGGTGCGGTGCAGGGGATTCCGGTCTGCTTTGATGCAAAGGAGTGCGCGGGAGATACCTTTGCCCTTCAGAATATTCATGAGCATCAGGTGGAATTTATGAAGCAGTTTGAAAAGCAGGGCGGAATTGCCTTTTTTCTTATCTATTATACGGGACGGGACATTTTTTATTATCTTCCCTACGAGATGCTGCGGTTTTTCTGGGATCGGGCCAGAGAGGGGGGGCGCAGGAGCTTTCGCTTCGATGAATTGAATCCGGCCTATATTATGCCGAAAAAGCACGGGGTTCTGGTACCCTATCTGGATATGCTGCAGCAGGATCTGGAGGACAGGGAATAACCTGCCGGAAGGATGGAGGTTTTGTTTGACAAAGAACCCTGTTTAGGATATACTATCGGTAATTTATCATACTAATCCATTAACACGATAATCAATTAGCACACTAACACTTTAAAATGATAAAGTGCAATAATCGAGTGAATGAAAGGATGCCGGATTCATGAGTAAAAAATTAGTACATACTCCTGAGGGAGTGCGGGATATATATGGAATGGAGTATGCCAGAAAGCTGGCCATAGAGGGGATGGTGCTGGATAAGGTGAGAAGCTTCGGCTATGAGGATATTCAGACGCCTACCTTTGAATTTTTTGAAGTTTTCTCCAGGGAGGTTGGAACCACTCCCTCCAGAGAGCTATACAAGTTTTTTGACAAGGAGGGAAATACCCTGGTGCTGCGGCCTGATTTTACGCCCTCCATGGCCAGATGCGCAGCCAAGTATTTTATGGATCAGAATGTGCCTATCCGTTTCTGCTATGAAGGAAATACCTTCAGCAATACCTCCAGCCTGCAGGGCAAGCTGAGGGAGGTGACCCAGATGGGAGCGGAGCTGATCGGTGATGCTTCTGTAGAGGCCGATGGGGAGATGGCAGCCATGGTTATAGAGGCGCTTCTGGAAACTGGACTGAAGGACTTCCAGCTGAGTATCGGCAACGTGGAGTATTTTAAGGGGATCTGTGAAGAGGCCGGTCTGGATGGGGAAACGGAGCTGGCACTGAGAGAATTCATTTCCGGAAAGAATTATTTCGGTGCGGAGGAGCTTCTGTTGGAACGAAAGGTGGAAGCGGGCTATCGTGAGGTACTACTGAAGATCACGGATTTATTCGGTGCTGCGGAGGCTTTGGGACAGGCGAAAAGACTGGTAAGAAATCCCCGTTCTCTTCATGCTGTGGAGAGACTGGAGAAGCTTTATGAGGTATTGTGTCTCTACCAGGTAGAAAAATATGTTTCCTTCGACATGGGAATGCTGAGTAAGTATCAATATTATACTGGGGTAATCTATAAGGCATATACCTATGGAGTAGGAGATGCTTTGGTAAAGGGAGGCAGGTATGATAATCTGCTCGGGCATTTCGGAAAGTCTGCACCGGCCATCGGCTTCATGGTGGTAATCGATGACCTTATGGCGGCCTTGGAGCGGCAGAATATCCCGGTGGTGCTGCCGGAAAAAGCAGTCGTACTGGAATACACAGATAAAAATTATAAAGAGGTGCTGGCTGAGGCGAGACGGCTTCGAGGGGAGGGCCGGAAGGCAGTGGTGACGCAGAGGCACAGGGATGCCTGAGATGGGCTGCCCGGTCTTGAGAAAATAGAGGAAGGAATGGAATGCTGAATGAATGAAAGGATACATAGTCAGGACGGACGATATCTGACTTTTGCCTTGGGCAAGGGACGGTTGGCCGATAAAACGCTGGAATTACTGGAAAAAACAGGAATAACCTGTGAAGAAATGAAGGATAAGGGCTCCAGAAAGCTGGTGTTTGTGAATGAAGAGCTGAAGCTGCGGTTTTTCCTGGCGAAGGGACCGGATGTCCCCACCTATGTGGAATATGGGGCAGCTGATATCGGAGTGGTGGGCAAGGATACCATCATGGAGGAGAACCGCAGGGTATATGAGGTATTGGATCTTGGGTTCGGAAAGTGCCGTATGTGCGTATGCGGACCGGAAGGTGCCAGAGAGCTTCTGAAGCACCATGAGATGATTCGTGTGGCCAGCAAATATCCCAATATTGCAAAGGATTATTTTTACAACAAAAAGCATCAGACCGTGGATATAATTAAGCTGAACGGATCGGTGGAGCTGGGACCCATTGTGGAACTGTCGGATGTCATCGTGGATATCGTGGAGACCGGCTCTACTCTGAGAGAAAACGGTCTGGATGTGCTGGAGGAAATCTGTCCCCTGTCCGCCAGGATGATCGTCAACCAGGTAAGCATGCAGATGCAGACAGAGAGGATAAAGAAGCTGATTCAGGATTTGCGTGAACACATTTAGAAAAAATATGATGCATCATTTTAATGAGGAAAGGCAGGGATACCTATATGAGAATCATAAAACTGAATGCCGAGACAAAAAAAGATCTGTTAAGCAGCCTTTTAAAAAGAAGCCCTGACAATTACAGTGAATATGAAGCTGCTGTGGCAGAGATCGTTGCCCAGGTTCGTGAGAAGGGGGATGAGGCTCTGTTTGCCTATACGGAGAAATTTGACCAATGCAGGATGGATGCTTCCGGTATCCGGGTGACGGAGGCTGAGGTGAAGGAAGCTTATCAGGCAGTGGACGCAGCGTTTGTTGAGGTGATGAAGAAAGCGGCAGAAAATATACGCATTTTTCACAGCAGGCAGCGGAACAACTCCTGGATAGATATGAAGGAGGACGGCTCTATCCTGGGGCAGAAGCTGACACCTATCGGAACCTCCGGGGTCTATGTACCGGGAGGTAGGGCGGCCTATCCCTCCAGTGTTCTGATGAATGTGATTCCGGCCAGGGTGGCCGGTGTGGGCAGGATTGTGATGGCTACGCCTCCGTCTCCGGACGGCAAGGTAAATCCGGGCACTCTGGTAGCAGCGGATATCGCAGGCGTGGATGAGGTATATAAGGCGGGCGGTGCTCAGGCGATCGCTGCCATGGCCTTTGGGACGGAGAGTGTTCCCAAGGCGGATAAGATCACCGGACCCGGCAACATTTTCGTGGCCCTGGCCAAAAAGGCCTGCTTTGGCTATGTCAGCATAGATTCCATTGCTGGTCCCAGTGAGATCCTGGTGATTGCTGACGAAACAGCCAATCCCCGCGATGTGGCAGCGGATCTGCTGTCTCAGGCGGAGCATGATGAGATGGCCAGTTCCATCCTGCTGACCACCAGTGAAAGGCTGGCAGAGGAGGTCAGCATCCGGGCAGAGCTGTTCAAAAATCAGCTTTCCAGAAAGGCTATTATGGAAAAATCCCTGGAAAATTACGGCTATATTCTGGTGGCAGACACCATGGAGGAGGTCATTGATGCAGCTAATGAAATTGCATCAGAGCATCTGGAGATCCTGACAGCCAATCCCTATGAGATTATGACGAAAATCAGGAATGCAGGAGCTATCTTTCTGGGAGAATATTCCTCAGAGCCCTTGGGAGATTATTTTGCAGGACCCAACCACATCCTTCCTACCAATGGGACTGCCAAATTTTTCTCCCCTCTGAATGTGAATGACTTCATGAAAAAAACCAGCATCATCTCCTACTCCAGGGAGGCCCTGGAAGCGGTTCATAAGGATATTGAACTGTTCGCAGAAAGAGAAGGATTGACGGCTCATGCAAACTCTATTAAAGTAAGGTTTGAAGAGTAAGGGGCCGGGAAAGGAAACGAAATATGAAACGGAGCGCGCAAGTAATGCGGAAGACCAGGGAAACAGATATCCTGATCAGCCTGGATCTGGACGGAAGCGGCAAGGGAGACATCCATACAGGAATCGGCTTTTTGGATCATATGCTGGAGGGCTTTGCAAAACACGGATTCTTCGATTTGACTGTGAAAGTCAATGGAGACCTGGAGGTGGACGGACACCATACAGCCGAGGATACGGGGATCGTACTGGGCCAGGCCATCAAGCAGGCTCTGGGGGATAAGGCAGGCATCAGACGCTATGGCTCCTTTATCCTGCCCATGGATGAAACATTGGCCCTGTGTGCCATTGACCTCTGCGGCCGTCCTTATTTTGATTATCGGTGTACCTATACTGCAGAGAGGATCGGTGATCTGGATACCGAACTGATTCGGGAGTTTTTTTATGCGGTAGCCTACTCCGCAGGCATGAATCTTCATATCAGGATGCTGTCGGGCATCAATAACCATCATATGGCGGAAGCTACCTTTAAAGCCTTTGGAAAGGCGCTGGATGAGGCTGTGGCCAGGGACGGAAGGATCAGGGATGTGCTGAGCACCAAGGGAAGCCTGGCATAAATATATCCTTCAGGCAATACATATAAAACGAGGAATACCGAGGAGAACAGGATGGGAGGATGGGGTCTTTCATCTATGAAAGGAGCAGGGTTATTACAATGAGCAGTGAGTATAAGAAATTGGTTCCATGTATCTATCTGTATAAAGGGAATGCGGTAAAGGATCTGTCAGATATCACCATTATAGATACCAATCCGGTGAAGCTGGCCAAATTCTATGGAGACAACAATGCGGACGGTCTGATGGTTTTTGATATGTCAGACAGTGATAAGGAGCATGAGGAGGCTCTGGATATCATAAAGGAGATCTGCAAGGAGGCTGAGATTCCGGTAACAGGCGCCGGAAACGTACACCGGATGGAGGATATCAAAAAGCTTCTGTATGCAGGCTGCAAAATGGCTGCGCTGAATTATTCCAGACCGGAAAATATCGCACTTACAGAAGAGGTATCCAAAAAATTCGGAAGGGAAAAGATCGCAGCCTGCTATAAGGAGACAGGTACTATTCTGAGGCATCAGGAGCTGATCGAGGAGTATGTGGGGGAGCTGGTACTGCTGGATGCCGGAGCTCTGAGGGAAAGTATGGGGAAATGGGAGGGTGAGACCGGTATCCTGGCCCTTCTTCCGGAGGTGTCCCTGGATAAGCTGATCACTATTCTTTCCACTCCTTCTATCTGCGGCATCACAGGCCATGCCGTCAATGAAAATGCCAGGGAGTTGGCGGATATCAAAGCTCTTTGCATGGAAAACGGGATAAAGGTGAATTCCTTCGAAACAGCTGTAAAATGGTCTGATTTTAAGAAGAATTCCGATGGCCATGTGCCGGTGGTGGTACAGGACTTTAAGACGGATGAGGTGCTGATGGTGGCTTATATGGATGAGGAAGCCTATCATACCACCCTGCGCACCGGCAAGATGACCTATTACAGCCGGAGCCGGAATGAGCTTTGGGTCAAAGGAGACACCAGCGGACATTATCAGTACGTAAAATCCCTGACAGCTGACTGTGACATGGATACGATTCTGGCAAGGGTTTCCCAGACAGGGGCAGCCTGCCATACCGGAAGTCATTCCTGTTTCTTTCATGAAATTGTTAAAAAGGAGTATACGGAGACCAATCCGCTGAAGGTCTTCGAATCGGTGATGAGTGTGATCAAGGACAGAAAGATACATCCTAAGGAGGGATCTTATACCAACTATCTGTTTGATAAGGGGATTGACAAGATTCTGAAAAAAATGGGAGAGGAGGCTACGGAAATCGTGATTGCGGCCAAGAATCCCAACCCCAATGAGATTAAGTATGAAATCTCTGATTTTCTTTATCATATGATGGTCCTCATGGCGGAAAGGGGTGTCACCTGGGAGGAAATCGTAGAGGAGCTTGCAAAGCGGTAGGTTAAACCGGAAGGTATAAAGACAGGTGCTTCATTTCAGATGAAGTATCTGCCTTTATTTTTTTGCATAGTTTTAGTTTTTTTTAAATATACTTTCACAAAGTCGGTATACAGGGAAGTCTGCCTATGTCAGAAAAAAAATTTAAAAAACAAAAAGATTTTAAAAAAGCGGTATTAGTCCTACTGGGTCTGGGGGCCGTATTCTTTGCGGGACGGGGAATCGGCTATCTGGCTGAAAGGGCAGAGCCGGTCTCTGCCATGGTCTTATCCTCTGAGAACTGGGGGCTTGGAGGTTATGGAGATGAAATCCAGCCTACCGGCATCGCCTCAGCTGAGGAATTGAAAAAATATGATGCTTACTATGTGGGGAGTGATAAGGAAAAGGTAATATACCTCACCTTTGATGCCGGCTATGAGAACGGCAATACGGCCCCTATTCTGGATGCTCTGAAAAAACACAATGCATCGGCCACCTTTTTTGTGGTAGGTCATTATCTGGAATCTGCTCCAGAGCTGGTGAAAAGGATGACAGAGGAGGGGCACACTGTTGGCAATCATACCTATCACCATCTGGATATGTCTCAGATCTCAGACATGGATTCCTTCCGGAGGGAGATGGAGGATGTAGAAGCTCTCTTCCGGGAGATTACAGGGAAGAAGCTGACCATGTATTATCGTCCTCCCCAGGGGAAATACAGCCTGGAGAACCTGAGGATGGCGAAGGAGATGGGCTATCAGACCTTTTTCTGGAGCCTTGCCTATGTGGACTGGTATCAGGATAAGCAACCCTCACGAGAGGAAGCTCTGGAGAAGCTGACCGGCAGGATCCATCCCGGTGCTGTCGTCCTGCTTCACAGTACCTCAAAAACCAATGGCGAGATAATGGATGAGTTATTGACCGAATGGGAAAATATGGGATACGGCTTCCGATCTTTGTCCGACCTGGTCAATAATAAACAGACCGGCTGAGTCAACAGCGAATAAATCCTGTTTTTGCTGCATAGTCTGTCTTAAGGGATAACTGTGCAGCTGCACGGTCAGGGTTAGGAAGAGAATGGATGGGAAATATTTCCACTGAACAAAAATTACAGTTGATACAAAGGATCCGGGCGGAAAGCCAGAGCAATAGAATGACCATGCGCAGTCGGGAGAGGCTGCTCTATGAAACCGGGGCCGGACAGGAAAAGGAGCTTTATGCCTTGGAGCAGCCCATGGCTGAAATACATAGCAGGAGTTTTTCCTCCTTCAGGCTGAGGCTTGTGCTCTCTGTAGTCCTGTTCGGGGGATTCCTGATCCTGGATGCCGGATACGGAGAGCTGGCAGGCATTTCTGCGGAGGAGCTCAGAACAGAAATTAACAGGGATTTTGATACCGGGCTGGAAGGCACCTTTTTCGATTTTAAAAACAGCTTTCCCTATACCTTGTTTTGATGGGCGGAATAATTTGTCGGATAAATCTTTTGTCCTGCATAAAAAAAGAAAAAAGTCCGAATACTATTTGGGAACGCTTGAATAGAGAAAGGAGAGTACCCATGAAATACGCAAATTGCTTGGCTTTAACCCTTGTGATCATCGGTGCCGTCAACTGGGGGCTGATCGGCTTTTTTCGGTTCAATCTGGTGTCGCTGATTTTTGGGGATATGACCTGGATATCCCGGATCATCTATGGCCTGGTCGGTCTTTGCGGGCTGTATCTTATATCTTTTTACCGTTTTCTGAATACAGAGGAATCGAGTTAGGATTCAGGATTTATGCGGCAACGCTCACTTTCCCAGTGGGCGTTATTTTTTTGCAGCAGTCCGGCCTTCCCTTTTTGAAAAATTGCCTGCATCACATTATTGATAAAACCTGTTAATTTAACTATAATAAAAACAGGAGGAATGCTATGACAAAACAATATAGGGAGTCGGTAGACATGGAAAAGCTGGCTTTAAGCGATGAAATACTCTTAAAAATAGAAAAGCCCGCCCGGTATATCGGGAATGAGGTAAATTCAGTGACAAAGGAAAAGAGCAGGGTAGCCATCAGGATCGGGATGTGTTTTCCCGATGTTTACGAGATCGGCATGTCCCATCTGGGCATTCAGATTTTATATGATATGTTCAACAGCTTTGAGGATGTCTGGTGTGAAAGGGTCTATTCGCCTTGGGTGGATCTGGATCGGATCATGAGACAGAACCACATCCCGCTCTTTGGGCTGGAGTCCCAGGAACCAGTGAAGCGCATGGATTTTCTTGCAATTACTATCCAATATGAGATGTGCTATACCAATATTCTGCAGGTGCTGGATCTGTCAGGGATTCCCCTGATGGCTGAGGAGAGGACCTGGGAGGATCCCATCGTGATCGGAGGGGGGCCCTGTGTATATAATCCGGAGCCGCTGGCAGTATTTTTTGATATCTTTTATATCGGTGAAGGGGAGACCCGGTATCGGGAACTTTTGGATTTGTATAAGGCTTCCAGAAGCAGAGGGGATTCCCGAAAGGAATTTCTGCGAAAGGCTGCCGGACTGCCGGGGATGTATGTGCCCTGCTTTTATGAGGTGAGCTACAGGGAGGATGGAACTATCCTGGCCATGGAACCCATGGAAGAGGGGATTCCGGCAAAAATAACCAAAGAGATTGAGATGAATGTTTCTGATACCTATTATCCCAGGAAACCGGTGGTGCCCTTTATTAAGGTGACACAGGACAGGGTGGTGCTGGAGATCCAGAGGGGCTGTATCAGAGGCTGCCGCTTCTGCCAGGCGGGGCAGGTCTATCGTCCGGTAAGGGAGAGAGATGTGGAGATGCTGAAGGAATATGCTGTCTCTATGCTGGAGAATACCGGCCATGAGGAAATCTCCTTAAGCTCCCTGAGCTCCAGTGACTACAGCAGGCTGCCTGAGCTGATCGGCTTTTTGATTGAGGAGTGCAGGAAAAAGAAAATCAATATTTCCCTTCCATCTCTCAGGATCGATGCTTTTTCCCTGGATGTGATGAGCAAGGTACAGGATGTCAAAAAGAGCAGTCTGACCTTTGCGCCGGAGGCGGGCAGTCAGAGGCTTCGGAATGTGATCAATAAGGGGCTGACTGAGGATGTGATACTGAAGGGGGCGGCTATGGCCTTCCAGGGGGGCTGGACCAGGGTGAAGCTCTACTTCATGCTGGGGCTTCCCGGGGAAACAGAGGAGGATATCCGTGGGATTGCCGATCTATGCAATAAGATAGCGGCAGCCTTTTTTGAAAACGTTCCAAAGGATAAGAGGGTGAACGGAAAGGTGCAGATCGTGGCCAGCACCTCCTTCTTTGTGCCCAAACCCTTTACTCCTTTCCAGTGGTCCGGTATGTGTACCAAAGAGGAGTTCCTGGACAAGGCTCACCTGACCAGGGTCCGGATCAGGGAGCAGCTCAATCAGAAAAGTATCAAATATAATTGGCACGAGGCAGATGTGAGCGTGCTGGAGGGGGTGCTTGCCCGGGGTGACAGGAAGATCTCCCGTGTGATCCTGAAGGCCTACGAAAAGGGCTGTATCTTCGATGCCTGGAGTGAATACTTCCGCAATGACCTGTGGATGGAGGCCTTCGAGGAGTGCGGCATTGACATTGGATTTTATACCAGCCGGGAGAGGACGCCGGAGGAGGTTTTTCCCTGGGATTTCATAGACTGTGGTGTGACCAGGGAGTTTCTTCTGAGGGAATGGCAGAAGGCGGTGGCGGAAACGGGTACCCCAAACTGCCGGGTGCAGTGCCAGGGCTGTGGTGCAAACCGGTTTGGCGGCGGTGTTTGCTTTGAATGATTTCGGAAAAATTGCGGAAAGGAAACAAGGTTCAGATGAAGTTAAGGATAAAATTCGCAAAGACAGGTGTGATGCGCTTTGTGGGACACCTGGATGTGATGAGATATTTCCAGAAGGCCATCCGAAGGGCAGGGATCGACATCGCCTATTCCGGGGGCTTCAGCCCCCATCAGATCATGTCCTTTGCGGCGCCTCTTGGCCTGGGACTGCAAAGCCGGGGGGAATATATGGATATTGAAGTAAATTCTTATACCAGCTCGGAGGATATGAAACAAAGACTGAATCAGACCATGGTGCCCGGCATGGAGGTGCTGAGCGTCACCATGCTGGGCGATCAGGAAAAAAATGCCATGGCCAGCGTTGCTGCGGCAGAGTATTCTGTTCGCTTCAGGAAAGGCTGTGAGCCGGATTTTGACTGGGTCAGCCGATTGAAGCTTTTTTATGACAAGCCTTCTGTCATGGTGACAAAGCAGACAAAAAAAAGCCGGCTGGAGGTGGATTTAAAGCCGGCCATCTATTCTCTGTCTGTATCCGAGTCTGCATCAGACGGCCGGGACAGGGCGGAGATCCGAATGTTTGTGGATGCCAGCAGCGCGGGAAATGTGAAGCCCCGGATGATCCTGGAGGCATTTCTGGCTGAAAACGGCAGGACCCTGGACGAAGCTGCCCTGGAGATTACCAGAGAAGATACTTATACCAATACAGGGACGGCGGAACAGCCGGTATTTGTTCCCCTGGATGCAGTAGGAAGGGCTTTCTGAGTATGGATAAAAAATGTATTATCTTAAAGAGAGAGGGAAAAATCCTCTCCCTGGTTTTTCACGGAAACCGGCTGGTCAGGGCCGGAGCGGAGGATGAGGGGGGCGGCATTCTGGGCCGTATCCATATCGCCCGTGTCAAGGATGTGGTAAATAGTATCCATGCTGCATTTGTGGAAATCCAGCCGGGAGTCCGCTGTTTTCTCAGCCTGAGGGAGGTACGGAAGCCCCTTCTGCTGAACCGTGAGTATGACGGCCGCCTGCTGGCCGAAGATGAGCTTCTGGTGCAGGTGAACAAAGAGGCCATAGGGAACAAACCGCCCTCCGTTACCTGCAATGTTTCCCTGGACGGAAAATACTGTGTCCTGTCCCTGGGAAAGCCCGGGATCTCATATTCGGCCAAGCTGTCGGCAAAGGCCAGGGTAAGGATCGCCAAAGGACTGGAGGATGGGGAGCGGGGCATGGATAAATTCGGCATCATCATCCGTACCAATGCCAGAGACCTGCAGGAGGAGCTGGCTCCCCTGAGGGAGGAGATCTGCAGGCTTTCCGGAACGATGGAGGAATTGCTGAGGATTGCTCCCTTTCGTACCTGCTTTTCTCTTCTCTATGAAAAGCCTCCGGCCTATCTGACCGGGCTCAGGGATATGTATGCAGGACAGTATGAGGAAATCCTTACGGACGACAGGGAAATCTTTGAAAAAATAAGTGTCTTTTCCGGGATGCATCCGGAATTTGCCCTGCCCCCCGCCAGGCTTTATCAGGATGTTCGGCTCCCCCTTGGCAGGCTCTATGGGGTAGAAAAGCATCTGCAGCAGGCTCTGGGCAGAAAAGTCTGGATGAGGTCGGGAGGCTATCTGATCATAGAACCCACAGAGGCTCTGACTGTGATCGATGTCAACAGCGGAAAAGCAGAGACAGGAAAGAGGGGGGAGGAGGCTTATTTCAGGATCAACATGGAGGCTGCAGAGGAGATTGCAGTGCAGCTGGCCCTTCGGAATATCTCCGGCATCATTGTCATTGATTTTATCAGTATGGCCGGGGAAGAGGAGCGCAGAAGGCTGATGGCCCATTTCGGCGACCTGCTGAAAAGGGATGCCGTAAGAAGCAGGCTGGTGGACATCACGGCACTGGGACTGGTAGAGGTCACCAGGATGAAGATCAGCAGACCCCTGAAGGAACAGCTGGGCTGAAGGGATAAGCCTGGCAAAACAGCGGAAAAGGACAGAGGAGGTTCCATGCAATTTATAAAACTGGAAAAGGTGAAGGATGGTAAGTACCTGAAAAATTATGAGCTTACTTATCTGAATAAGGCTGGGAAGGAAAAAAAGTATGAAATCGTCAGCCGCAGGGAGCTGAAAAGTGTGGAGGATATCGGACAGAAGGCCAGTGGCCTGTCCATTGCAGCGGTAAACGGAGACAGGCTTTTGCTGCTGCGGGAATTCCGTATGGGAATCAACAGAAGCATTTACAATCTCTGTGCAGGCATGCTGGAGGAAGGGGAGACGATTGAGGAATGTGCGGCCAGAGAGCTGTACGAGGAGACAGGGCTTACTGTAAAGAAAATCATCGACATCCTGCCCGCCTCCTATGCTGCCGTAGCTATTTCCGATACCATGACCCATATCGTATTTGCCCAGGCTGAGGGCAGCTTCCAGGATCATACCTCGGATAATGAGATGATTGAAGCGGGATTTTATACACGGGAAGAGGTGGCAGCACTTTTAAGGCAGGAGAAATTCAGTTCCAGGGCACAGATGACTGCCTATTTTTTCTCAAAGGGCCTTTTTCCGTCCTTAAATTAGTTTTATGGCTTGACATTGCAAAATCGAAATGATAGACTATTGGAGTATGCCGCATAGATAGGCTTAAGTGTGTCCCGGGCGGACACCGCCGACCCTAGCGAGTAAAACAGACATGGTCTGTATAATAGGAGGTGCAATATGTACGCAATTATTGCCACAGGTGGAAAGCAGTATAAGGTTTCCGAGGGCGATGTGATCAAGGTTGAAAAGCTGGATGCAGAGCCCGGAAGTGCTGTTACCTTTGATCAGGTAATGGCGATTAGTGACAATGGTCTGAAGGTTGGCGGCGATGTGGCCGGCTCTACCGTAACTGCTACCGTTATGGAGCAGGGAAAAGGGAAGAAGATCATTGTTTACAAGTATAAGAGAAAAACCGGCTACCACAAGAAAAACGGTCATAGGCAAGCATACACACAGGTGAAGATTGACAAAATCAATGCATAGATTATGACTAAGGTTATCATTAGGAAAACGACAGACGGAGAATTCAGGGAATTCAGCTGTACCGGACATGCCGGCTTTGCATACAGCGGAAGCGATATTGTATGTGCCGCCATATCCATTCTGGTAATCAATACCATTAATTCTATGGAGAAGCTTGCCGGTGAAGAGCTGGAGACGGCGGCCGATGAAAAAGCCGGCTCTATTGCATGCCGTTTCAGAAGACGGCCTTCTGAGGGAGGGAGGCTTCTGATGGATTCCATGATACTTGGCCTGTTCCATATCGAAAAGCAATATGGCAGTAAGTATTTAGCAGTTATATTTGAGGAGGTGTAAGGCTATGTTGAATATGAACCTTCAGTTTTTCGCTCATAAAAAGGGTGTAGGTTCCACCAAGAACGGCAGAGATTCCGAATCCAAGAGACTTGGTGCGAAGAGGGCTGACGGGCAGTTCGTTAAGGCAGGAAATATTCTGTACAGGCAGCGCGGAACAAAGATTCATCCGGGCATCAATGTAGGAAGAGGCGGAGATGACACTTTATTCGCATTAGTAGACGGTGTACTTAGATTCGAAAGAAAAGGAAGAGACAAAAAACAAGCTTCCGTATATCCTGTAGAGCAGTAGTACGAACGAATCGGGCTTCAAACATATCTAATGTTTGAAGCCCTTTTTGAGCAGCAGGAGCCTTTCACTGCCTGCTGTCCAAAAATAAAAAGGCAGGTAATCAAATGTTTGCAGACAGAGCCAAAGTATATGTAAGGAGCGGCAGGGGCGGGGATGGACACGTTTCCTTCCGCAGAGAGAAATATGTGCCTAACGGCGGACCTGACGGCGGAGACGGCGGAGACGGCGGCAGCATCATCTTTGAAGTGGATGAAGGCCTGAATACCCTCACTGATTTCAGGCACACCCGTAAATACTGTGCAGAAAACGGGCAGGAGGGAGGGAAGAAAAACTGTCGGGGCAAAAATGGCAGGGATATTATCATAAAAGTGCCTCCCGGCACTGTGATTAAGGAAGCAGAAAGCGGCAAGGTAATTGCGGACATGTCAGGAGACAATCGCAGGATTCTGCTGTTGAAGGGAGGCAGGGGCGGCAATGGCAACCAGCACTATGCCACCAGTACGATGCAGGCTCCCAAGTATGCCCAGCCGGGACAGGAGGCCCGGGAGCTGGAGCTGCTGCTGGAGCTGAAGGTGATCGCTGATGTGGGGTTGGCAGGATTTCCCAACGTGGGGAAATCCACCTTCCTGGCCAGGGTGACCAATGCCAGGCCCAAGATCGCCAACTATCATTTTACTACCCTCAATCCCCATCTGGGAGTGGTAGATCTGGAGGATGCCAGGGGCTTTGTTATCGCGGATATTCCCGGACTGATTGAAGGCGCCTCAGAGGGTGTGGGGCTGGGACATGAGTTCCTTCGGCATATTGAGAGAACCAAGCTTTTGATCCATATCGTGGATGCCGCTTCTGTGGAGGGCAGGGATCCGGTGGCCGATGTCTATGCCATCAATAAGGAATTGGCGGCCTATAATCCTGAGATAGCAGGTCGTCCCCAGGTCATCGCAGCAAATAAGATCGATGTGCTCTATGAAGGGGAGGAGGAGGCACTGGTGCTTCTGAAGGAGGAATTTGAGCCTCAGGGCATCAGAGTGTTTCCCATTTCTGCAGTCAGCGGAGAGGGGGTAAGGGAATTGCTCTATTATGTGAGCAGTCTCCTGGAGACCCTGGATGATCAGCCGGTGGTCTTTGCCCAGGAATATTTTCCGGAGGAAGGGAGTGCCGGGCAGGAGCCCTATTCGGTTATCTATGATGAAAAGGAAGAGGAATATGTGGTGGAAGGCCCCCGTATCGAAAAAATGCTGGGCTATACCAATCTGGAGTCCGAAAAGGGCTTTGCCTTTTTCCAGAATTTCTTAAAAGTGAACGGCATTCTGGAGAAGCTGGAGGAACTGGGCATTCAGGAGGGAGATACCGTCCGTATGTATGGTCTTTCTTTTGATTATTATAAATAGCAGTTAGAAAATGAATGGAGCATTGACCTATGACAAGTAAGCAGAGAAGTTATTTAAAGAGTCTGGCAAACAGCCTGGAGCCTGTGATCCAGGTGGGAAAGTCCGGTCTTTCACCGGAGGTGACCCAGGCTGTTTCAGAAGCGTTCCATACCCGCGAGCTGATTAAGATCGGCGTATTGAAGAACTGTGCCGATGATCCCAGAAGCATTGCTGAAATGCTGGCAGGGAGGACACATTCCCAGGTGGTGCAGGTGATCGGCAAAAAAATCATACTCTATAAAGAGAGCAGGGAGCATAAACGAATCATTCTTCCATCCTGAGAAGGGGGATTGGCGCATATGCAGAGAAAGAAAATCGGAATCATGGGTGGTACCTTCAACCCCATACACATGGGACACCTCCTGTTGGCAGAGCAGGCAAAGGAAAGCTTTTGTCTGGATCAGGTGCTCTTTATCCCCAGCGGCTGTCCCTACATGAAGGATCAGAGAGAGGTGGCAGACAAATATATGCGGCTGGAGATGGCCAGGCTGGCTATAGCGGATAATCCGGCCTTTCAGCTTTCTGCCATGGAAGTAGAGCGGGAGGGAGACAGCTACACCTTCGAAACGCTTGCGGCCCTGAGGGAGAAGGAGGCGGAGGCGGATTTCTATTTTATAGCCGGGGCCGACAGCATCTTTGATATGGAGAGGTGGAAGAACCCGGAAGCTGTTTTTGGATACTGTACCATACTGGCTGCTGTCCGGGAAGGAGAGGACAGCCTGAAGCTGGAAAAAGGGATTTCCCGCCTCAGAATACAATACAATGCCTGTGTGAAACAGATCCCCATGAAGGAAATCGGCATCTCCTCCACAGATATCAGAAACCGGCTGAAAAGGGGAATGTCTGTCCGCTACATGGTTCCTGATCCGGTCATTTCTTATATAGAGAAAAATCATTTATATGGCTTGTAAGACAGAAACCAATCATTTATATGGGAAAACAGGAGCGGGAAAGGAGTCGTTACAGGATGCATAAATCATCCAATCTGAGAAAAATCCGCAAATCCATGGAAAAGACGCTGGATCCGAAGCGTTTTGAGCATACTTTGGGGGTGGCTTATACCGCGGCTGCCCTGGCCATGTGCTACGGAGAAGACATCGTAAAGGCTGAGACAGCCGGAATGCTCCATGACTGCGCTAAATGCATGAGCAATGAAAAAAAGCTTTCCATATGTGAAAAGCACAACATCAGCATCAACGATATTGAGTACAAAAACCCTTTTTTGCTGCATGCCAAGGTAGGCAGCTATATTGCCATGAAAAAATATAATGTACATGACAGAGATACGATCAATGCCATACTGAACCATACCACAGGGCGGCCGAACATGTCATTGCTGGAAAAGATCATCTTTGTAGCGGACTATATTGAGCCCGGCAGGAAACAGGCCCCTAATCTGAGCGAAATCCGCCGGCAGGCCTTTTTGGATCTGGATGAGGCGCTGTTCAGAATCCTGGGCGATACACTGGTATATCTGGACTCGGTGAAGGGAGATGTGGATCCCATGACACAAAAAACCTATGATTTTTATAAAGAATATATGGAAAATAAGAGGAGGGAAGCAGCCCATGGACAGCATGGATAAAAGCAGGGAAATGACACGCCTGGCCATTCAGGCACTGGAGGATAAAAAGGCGGAGGATATCAGAATTATTGACATCCGCCAGGTCTCCATACTGGCGGATTATTTTATCATTGCCAGCGGTACCAACCGCAGTCAGATACAGGCTATGACTGACAATGTGTCAGAGGTACTGGGCAGGTCCGGTACAGCACTCAGGCAGGTAGAGGGCTATGACACTGCAAACTGGATCCTGATGGACTTCGGAGATATCATTGTTCATATCTTTGATAAGGAAAACCGGCTGTTTTATAATCTGGAGCGTATCTGGCAGGATGGGAAACAGGTGGAGCTGTCTGAGTTTTCGGATTGGGACAAATAGGGTATAGTCAATATAAAATGTAAAATATCATTGACAAATAAATGTTTCCAGAGTAATATTATTCAGAAATATAGGATGTTTTTCATTTCTATATGATAAAGGAGGAGAAGATTATGAAGAAGTTTAGCAAATTAATGAGTATTTTCCTTGCATCCACAATGGCTGTTTCTTTATTTGCAGGATGCGGAAAGGCCGCAGACAGTGCCAGTGCTGATGCTGAAGGGGGAGCTGATGTCTTTAAGATTGGCGGCATCGGGCCGATTACGGGAGACAATGCAGAGTATGGGCTGGCAGTTCAGAATGCATCTCAGCTGGCAGTGGATGAGATCAATGCCAACGGCGGCATCAACGGCTATCAGATAGCATTTAAGTTTCAGGATGATGAGACCGATGCTGAAAAGGCTGTTAATGCCTATAATACATTGAAGGACTGGGGGATGCAGATGCTGGCGGGAACCGTTACCAGCGGATGCAGTGTGGCAGTGGCTGAAAAAACAGCGGCTGACAACATGTTTCAGATTACTCCTTCCGGATCATCTGTAGACTGTGTAAAATTTGATAATGCATTCCGTGTATGCTTCTCTGATCCCAATCAGGGACTGGCATCCGCTAAGTATATCGGTGAGAATGCCCTGGCATCCAAGGTAGCGGTTATCTATAACAGCTCAGATATCTATTCCTCGGGTATCTATGAAAAATTTGCGGCAGAGGCTGCCAACCAGCCCTTTGAGATCGTCTCTGCAGAAGCCTTTACAGCAGACAGTAAGACCGATTTCTCCGTACAGATCCAGAAGGCAAAGGATGCAGGCGCAGAGCTGGTATTTCTGCCCATTTATTACTCTGAGGCTGCCCTGATTCTGGCTCAGGCTGCTACACTTAACTATGCGCCTGACTTCTTTGGCTGTGATGGTCTGGACGGTCTTCTCAATGTGGAAAACTTCGATGCTTCCCTAGCAGAGGGCGTCATGCTCCTGACACCGTTTGCAGCAGATGCAGCAGACGAAATGACCCAGAAGTTCGTAAAGGCTTATAAGGAGAAATACGGCAATACACCCAATCAGTTCGCCGCTGATGCCTATGATGCAATCTATGCTATCAAGCTGGCTGCGGAGGACGCAGGACTCACACCTGATATGGATGTATCTGCAATGTGTGAGGCTCTTAAGGGATCCATAACAAAGATTACCTTGGACGGACTGACAGGCACAGGTATGACCTGGGATGCTTCCGGCGAGCCCAATAAGGAGCCAAAGGCAGTAAAGATTGTATCCGGTGCTTATACATCAATGTAATTCAATATCTATATATTATGCAGCCAGATGGGAAGGATGCGTAACCTGTGTTCAACAGGCTTTCGCATCCTTTCCTTTTATCATATTATTATCATATTATCTTATCGCTGTGCATATTCCATTATTTCTTGATTCTATGATAAATTGATGATATAATTAAGTTTCATAGTGTACAATTTGACGAAGAGGTGTTTCTTATGAGTTTTATTTCTTATCTGATTAATGGTGTGAGCCTGGGCAGCGTGTATGCAATCATTGCACTGGGATATACCATGGTATATGGGATCGCCAAAATGCTTAATTTTGCCCATGGGGATGTAATTATGGTGGGAGCATATGTGGTGTTTACTGTGGTAAGTACTATGGGGCTTCCGCCGGTTCTTGGCATTTTGCTGTCAGTGGCCATATGCACTCTGTTAGGCGTAACTATTGAAAGAGTAGCATATAAGCCCCTGCGTAATGCAGGTTCTCCCCTGGCTGTGCTGATTACGGCAATCGGCGTAAGCTATTTCCTTCAGAATGTAGCTTTGCTGATCTTTGGAGCCAACACCAAATCCTTTACCTCGGTAGTTCCATTAGAGGCGCTGGAGCTGGCAGGAGGGCAGCTCATCCTGTCCGGTGTGACCATTGTGACGATCGTTACGGGAATCATCGTAATGGTGTGTCTGACCCTGTTTGTAAACAAGTCCAGGGCAGGCCAGGCTATGCTGGCAGTTTCAGAGGATAAAGGGGCAGCACAGCTCATGGGCATCAATGTGAATGGCACCATCGCTCTCACCTTTGCCATAGGCTCTGCTCTTGCGGCCGTTGCCGGGCTGCTTTTATGCTCGGCCTATCCTTCTCTGACGCCTTATACCGGTGCCATGCCCGGGATAAAAGCATTTGTGGCCGCAGTATTTGGAGGGATCGGTTCCATTCCGGGAGCCATGATCGGGGGTATCCTCCTGGGTATCATAGAGATATTGGGAAAGGCATATATTTCCTCACAGATGGCAGATGCCATCGTGTTTGCAGTACTCATCGTGGTTCTTCTCGTTAAGCCCACTGGTATTTTAGGAAAAAATGTACAGGAAAAAGTGTAAGGAGCCGCCATGAAAAAGCTAAAGATCAATAAGACTACCAAACATAATTTTATTACATATTTGATGGTGTTCATCGCATTTGCAGCGGCCAGCCTGCTGCTGGCGGCAGGGCAGATGTCCAGTCTGATGGAAGGACTTCTGGTTCCTCTCTGCATCTATGTGATGCTGGCCATTTCCCTGAATCTGACGGTAGGCATCCTGGGAGAGCTGAGTCTGGGACATGCCGGTTTTATGTGCGTGGGTGCATTTTCCAGTGCCTTCTTTTCAAAATGTACGGAAGGGACGCTGCCGGACGGATTTCGTTTTTTCATCGCCATCCTGATCGGAGCTGCAGCAGCCGGAGTCTTTGGTATTCTGATCGGTATCCCGGTGCTCAGGCTGAAAGGAGATTATCTGGCCATTGTCACATTGGCTTTTGGTGAAATAATTAAAAATCTGGTTAATGTACTTTATATTGGAAAGGATCAGAATGGTTTTCATTTCTCTATGAAGGATTCGATCTCCCTGAATCTGGATCCGGAAGGCCAGATCATCGTCAACGGTGCCCAGGGAATCACCGGTACTCCCAATGATTCCAGTTTTATAATAGGTATTATACTGATTTTTATCTCCTTGGCAGTCATTCTGAATCTGATCAATTCCAGGGATGGCCGTGCCATTATGTCAATACGGGACAACCGTATTGCAGCAGAATCTGTGGGAATCAATATCACAAAGTATAAGCTGATGGCATTTTCCATTTCGGCAGCCATCGCTGGAGCAGCAGGTGTGCTTTATGCCCATAATCTGTCCACCCTGACTGCGTCTCCAAAAAACTTTGGCTACAATATGTCTATCATGATTTTAGTCTTTGTGGTGCTGGGAGGCATCGGTAATATCAGAGGATCCATGATAGCTGCAGTGATCCTTACCCTGCTTCCGGAGCTTTTGAGAGGCTTGAGCGATTACCGTATGCTCATTTATGCTATTGTACTGATCGCTATGATGCTGTTCAACTGGAGTCCCAGGGCTGTGGAATGGAAGGAAGGTATGAAGGAGAAATATTTGGGCGGACTGAAAAAACGCAGAGAAAAGGAGGTTAAGTGATATGTCATTACTGGAAGTCAGTAATTTAACCATTTCCTTTGGTGGGCTCAGGGCTGTGGACAGTTTTAATCTTCAGATTAAAAAAGGGCAGCTATATGGCCTGATCGGGCCAAACGGCGCGGGAAAGACTACTGTTTTTAATCTGCTGACAGGAGTATATAAACCCAATGAAGGGATTGTCAGGCTTGACAGCCAGGACATCACGGGCATGAAAACCATTGAGATCAACAAGGCAGGCATTGCCCGTACCTTTCAGAATATCCGTCTGTTCAGAAATCTGACCGTTCTGGACAATGTGAAGGCAGGGCTTCACAACAATTACAGGTATACTGCAATAGAGGGCATCCTTCGACTGCCTAGGTATTATAAGACAGAGAGGCGGATGAATGAGAAGGCCATGGAGCTGTTAGAGGTATTTGGCCTGGATGAGGAAGCGGGCTGCCTTGCCTCCAATCTTCCCTACGGTAAGCAGCGTAAATTGGAAATAGCGCGAGCTCTTGCAACGGAGCCAAAGCTTTTGCTTCTGGATGAGCCGGCGGCGGGTATGAATCCCAATGAGACAGGAGAGCTTATGGATACCATCCGTTTTGTCAGAGACCGTTTTGATATGACAATTTTGCTGATTGAGCATGATATGAAGCTTGTCTCCGGCATCTGTGAGGAACTGACAGTGCTCAATTTTGGCCGAATTCTTACCCAGGGTGAAACAGCTGAAGTTCTGAACGATCCACAGGTAATTACAGCATATTTAGGTGAATAGGAGGAAACAGGAGATGGCTATGCTGGAAATCAGGGATCTGGAAGTTTATTATGGTATGATACATGCAATTAAAGGGATTTCCTTTGAGGTAAGGGAGGGTGAGGTTATCGCACTGATAGGGGCCAATGGTGCAGGAAAAACCACCACACTTCATACTATTACCGGACTGCTCCAAGCCAAAGCAGGAAGCATACTTTTTGAGGGGCAGGATATCAGCAGAATGCCCGGATATAAGATCGTTTCAAGGGGAATGGCACATGTGCCGGAGGGAAGAAGGGTATTTGCTCAGCTGTCAGTACTGCAGAACCTTCGTATGGGTGCCTATACAAGAAAGGATAAAAAGGAAATCGAGGATACGCTCAGGCTGGTGTACCAAAGATTTCCCCGGCTGGAGGAACGCCAGAACCAGATGGCAGGTACCTTGAGCGGCGGAGAGCAGCAGATGCTTGCTATGGGAAGAGCTCTTATGTCCCATCCCAGGATTATCCTGATGGATGAACCCTCCATGGGGCTGTCCCCTATTTTTGTGAATGAGATCTTCGATATTATTAAAGAAGTAAGTGCAGGCGGGACCACTGTTCTTCTGGTGGAGCAGAATGCAAAAAAAGCACTGTCCATTGCTGATCGTGCCTATGTGCTGGAAACAGGTAAAATTGTACTGGAAGGAAAGGCTGAGGATCTGCTGAACGATGATTCTATTAAGAAAGCCTACCTTGGCGAAGCTTAAAAAGAACTGGAAGGAGCTGCAAAGATGGATCAAAAGGTAGTTATCACCATAGCCAGGCAGTATGGAAGCGGTGGCCGTACCATCGGTGAGATGCTTGCTAGGAGCATGAATATTCACTATTATGATAAGGAGCTGCTGCGGCTGGCCTCGGAAGACAGCGGCATTTATGAAGGTTTATTTGAGAATGCGGATGAAAAGGTGAAAATGTCCCATTTGTTTAAGATGGTTAAGAATGTCTATCAGGGGCAGCTGATCCCTCCTGAAAGTGAGGATTTTGTTTCTGATCATAATCTCTTTAACTACCAGGCAAAAATTATTAAGCAGCTGGCTGAAGAAGAATCCTGTGTGATCATAGGGCGGTGTGCAGACTATGTGCTGAGAGAGTTTGATAATGTACTGAGTGTATTCATCCATGCTCCCCGTGATTACTGTATCGAACAGGCTGCCAGGAAGCTCAGCATGTCTTCCAGAGATCTGGAGAAATATATCGTCAAAACAGACAGGAGACGTGCGGAATATTATAAATATTATACCGGCAGAGAGTGGACGGATGCCCGCAATTATGACTTGTGTCTGGACAGCTCCAAGCTGGGATTTGAACGTTGTGTTGAGGAAATTAAATCTTACATTAAAGTGAGGTTTCATGATGGATTATGAAGATGATCCATGATTTGAAAAATGAACAGGTATATGATACAAAGCGATATGTACTCCATGAGGAATGCATATCGCTTTTTTGGCAGAATATTCAGGTGAATGCGCGAAAGATCCCAAAAACCTTTCCCAGAATACGGCAGTCATCCACAATGATGGGATCCATGGTATCATTTTCAGGTTGTAGCCGAATATGCCCATTTTCTTTATAGAACGTCTTTACAGTGGCTGAATCCTCCACAAGGGCTACCACAATATCTCCATTAGATGCAGTATTGCAGCAATTAACAAAAATCTGATCACCGTCAAAGATTCCGGCGTTGATCATGGATTCTCCCCTTACAGTGAGTGCGAAGGATTCTCCGCGAGGTACAAATTCGGCAGGAATTGGAAAGTAGCTTTGAATATTTTCCTCAGCAAATATCGGCTCACCTGCGGCCACGCGGCCTATCACAGGCAGACTGACCATCTCCGTCCGGACTGTCTGAAATCCGTCATCACAGATCTCTATTGCACGGGGCTTGGTAGGATCTCTTCTGATATATCCATTTTTCTCCAATGTCTCAAGATGTGAATGGACAGAAGAGGTTGATTTCAGGCTGACTGCTTCACATATCTCCCGTACTGCCGGGGGATATCCTCGCTTCAGTATCGAATCCTTTATATATTCTAATATTTCCAACTGCTTTGCACTGATTTTTCCGTATCCCATATGATTCCTCCAGGTAATGTTTATAGTATTATAGCATGATAAGGAAAGGATGGCAAATAAATATGCCAAATGTTTGTTCGTTTTTATGCTAATGGTATTGACAGCAGAATATTTGTTCGATATAATACAGCTATAAGAACATGTGTTTGCAACATTTGTTCTGGTGTTGATAAGATGGTTTTGCCCGGACTGTTATGATCAATACGAAATGAGACAAAGGAGGAGATCCAATGAATCCTAGGGAAATCAACCGGAACCTTGGCCTTTCTAACAAGTCTCCGGACTTAAATGGGAAGAGGAAGATAAAAATGAGAGAATGCGGCAGGAGTAAAAGGAAGAGACAGCAACAGAACAGGCTGCTTTCTGCTTTGGCACTTTGCCTCGTCGCAGTACTGCCGTTTACCATGAATGTTTTTTTCTCCCATGCAAAGACAGAAAGCACTGATATGGCCTTCAAATATTATAAAAGTGTGCTGGTGAGAGAGGGTGATACATTATGGGATATTGTATACCAGAATGGGGGAGTGGGATATCAGACAGCAGAAGTCTGCATACAGGAAATTATAAAAGTGAATGGAATGCATAATGATAGAATTACTGCAGGCAGTTACCTTGTTGTTCCCTGCTATACAGACATATCCGCACATTAGAGCACTAAAGCCATAAGATGGGGATGCATTAGGAGGGCAACAGGGAGGCCATAAAACCCTTATGGCTCCCGCAATTTGACAGCATTGGCAGCTCTGCGTTTTCTTTCGTCCTCCAGAGCAGCGTAGTGTTTTCTGGTAGTATTCACATCTTTATGTCCAAGTACATCTGCTACAAGGTAAATGTCGCCTGTTTCACGATACAGGGAGGTTCCATAGGTACTTCTGAGCTTATGGGGAGTGATTTTTTTTAATGAGGTAACAGCAGAAGCGTATTTTTTAACCAGATTTTCAACTGCACGTACGGTAATTCTCCGGTTCTGGATGGATAAAAACAGCGCATGCTCATGACCTGCCAACGGAATGATGTGGTTTCTGTGTTCCAGATAATTCTTTAAGGCTTTTTCCACCTCATCCCCAAAATAAACCGCCGTTTCATAACCTCCCTTCCTTCTGATATGTATGCCATTATTTTTAAAATCCAGATCCTCTATGTCTATGCCCACACATTCTGAGACGCGGATTCCTGTTCCCAATAGTAACGTGAGAAGAGCCACATCCCTTAGTTTTGTTTTTTCATGGTACCGCCGTTGATTCTTTGTCAGACTGGCACCTTCCTCAGCCTGATCCAGCAGACTGGCTACTTCATCTGCATCAAGGCGGATGATTTCCTTCTGATGAAGCTTGGGCATTGGAATCAGCACAGCAGGATTTTTCTCAATCAGCTCGGCCTGGTAATAATAGTTGTAGAAACTTCGGAGAGAAGCCAGCTTTCTGGATTTCCCCCTTTCCTGGTTTGTTATTTCCCTATCGTCCTTCTGATAATAGCTGATATACTCCAGATATTCCTCTATATCCTCCCTGGTGATAGAATCCAATATCTTAAGAGGAAAGTCCTTTATATCCATTTTACTGCAGCTGCTGTTTTTTTCATGCATAAACTCAAAAAAAACCCTGAGATCATAGGCATAGGCCAGCCTGGTTCTGGGAGAGGTGTTATTTTCTATGCCTCGGAAAAATTGCCTGCAGAAGGGGGGAAGCTCTTCCAGAATATTTCGCATCCGTACTGTATTGATTTTATTTTGTTCATCATGATAGTTTTTTTTGTTTTCCATTAATATACAGACCATCCTTTCGGGTTGCCATTTAGAATCAGATCTTATCAAAATTAATATTATACTATTTTATTTAAAAATTCTATGGCATTTTAATACTTTTTGCAGTTCAGTGTACATTCGAATGAAATAATGTGATATAATAAGCAGAAAGAATCTAAAGGAGCATGCGGAAGCATATGAATTTTCGAATAGATAAAAAATATATCCGATGGGGAGTAACAGCATTTCTTGTTCTTGCAGCAGGTATTAGCTTTTATTATCTTTTGTTCCACGGAAATAACATTTCAAAAGGTTTGAAAAGCTTATTAGCTGTGACAACTCCCATTTTGGACGGCCTGATTTTGGCATATCTGATGAATCCAATTTTAAATTTTACAGAAAAAAAATTGGTTTTTCCTTTGTGCCGCAGGCTTCATAAAAGGACAGTCAGGAGAATTTCAATCTGCCTGACCGTATTAGTCGTAGCCATAGCCCTGTATGCTTTTTTTGCCGCAATTATTCCACAATTAGTGAGCAGCATTCGGAGTATTATTTTCCAATTTCCCATCTACATCAACAATCTTACGCTTTGGGTGACCAACGTATTGGAGGATAATCCCACCATTGAAACAGCCGTAACAGAAGTGTTGGACAGGTATTCTGCTGTACTTGGCAACTTCTTAAATAACAGCTTTATGCCGCGTATGAATGAGCTGATCCGGAATCTTTCGGTGAGTCTTCTGGGTTTATTGGGCAGGCTGTGGAATCTGATCATAGGTTTTGTTATTTCAATTTATATCCTGGGAAGTAAAGAAATATTTTTGGGGCAGGCAAAGAAAATAGTGTATGCTTTTTTTGAAAAAAAAGTAGCTAATGCGGTTATTTCCAATGTAAACTTTACCCATAGGACGTTCAGCGGCTTCATTGTAGGAAAAGTAATAGACTCCATAATTATCGGCCTGATCTGCTTTGTGGGAACCAGCCTGATGGGGACTCCCTATGCCATACTTGTTAGTGTGATCGTTGGTACTACAAACATTATTCCCTTTTTTGGGCCGTATTTGGGAGCCATACCAAGTGCTTTTCTTGTATTGATGGTTGATCCTCTGCAATGTCTGTATTTTGTAATATTTATCATTATTCTGCAGCAGTTTGACGGAAATATACTGGGTCCTAAGATCCTTGGAAATTCCACCGGACTTTCAGGCTTCTGGGTGATCTTTTCCATAACTCTTTTCAGCGGCTTGTTCGGTATCCTGGGTATGATTGCGGGAGTGCCTGTTTTTGCGGTCATTTATGCAGCTGTAAAATCTGTTGTTAATCATCTGCTCAGAGCCAAAGAGCTGCCTACTGATATTGAAGACTACTTAAAGGACAGTAAGATTTCTTTAGAAAAGGCTGATTCTGGAGTTTTGGCAGAAGCTAAGAATGAAAATGAAGCTGAAAATAAAGAAGATGGGAAATAAAATGAATACACCAAACTATTCGTTAAACTTGTCTTTTGCGAATAGTTTGGTGTGTATCTCTTATGGTCTTTTTTCAAAGTCCTCAATAAACTGTTGAATAAGCTCTACAGTACCGGCAATACCCAGAATACTGCTGTTGATACATAGATCATAGCTGTCGGCCCGCCCCCATTTTTTTGAGGAATAGTAATTATAATAGCTTTGGCGCTGTTTATCCTTTTTAACAATCATATCCCTGGCTTTGGATTCCGTGAGATCATATTTAGCCATGATACGTTTCACTCTGGAAGCCTCATCACCGTAAATAAATAAACTGAGACAGTTTGAATACTCCTCCAAAGCATAGTCAGCACATCTGCCTACAATGACGCAGGGCCCCTCGTCAGCAATCTTTTTAATGGCGTCAAATAGAGCCAGAAACACCCTGTGGCTGATGGGCATATCAATAAAGGCTGATGCGTTATATCCGAAGGAATATGTGTCCATTACCAGGTTGTATAAGAAGGAATTTGTTGGCCTCTCATCGTGATTCTGAAGCATTTCTTCACAGAGCCCGCTTTCCTTTGCCGCTCTTATGAGAAGCTCCTTGTCGTAGCATTTGATTCCAAAATGCTCAGCAACCTTTTCTCCAATTTCTCTTCCTCCCGAACCAAACTGACGTCCTATAGTAATAATGGTGTTCATCGTACTTCCTCCTCTCAGCAATTTTTTATTATTATAACATAATTGGCTGTGTTCTGTGCTTATAAATCATAATATTTCCAGCAGATGCTCAAAATAAGGAGGAAGAGGGGCGTCCGTTTCTATATAGTCCATACTCAAAGGATGAATAAATCCCAGTATTTTAGCATGGAGGCACTGTCCCTGGAGCTTATAAGGATTTCTCCGGCAGCCTGCATATACCTCATCTCCCAGCAGAGGGTGGCCGATGCTGGACATATGAACCCGTATCTGATGGGTACGGCCTGTTTCAAGACAGCATTCCAAATAAGTGTATTCCCTGAACCGCTGAAGAACCCTGTAATGAGTGATGGCTGTTTTACCGTTATGGTTATTCACAGCCATTTTCCTGCGGTCAGTTGGATGCCTGCCGATAGGCGCATCTATGGTCCCCTCATCCTCCCGGACTGTGCCGTGGCAGATGGCATGATATCTGCGGACTACAGAATGCTCCTTGAGCTGTGCGGCAATATGATTATGGGAATAGTCATTTTTACAGATGATGATGGAACCTGTGGTATCCCTGTCTATACGATGTACGATTCCGGGACGGAGTATCCCGTTAATGCCTGAAAGGTTGTCCTTACAATGATACATGACAGCATTTACAAGAGTATGGCTATAGTGACCCGGGGCCGGATGGACAACCATTCCCTTTGGCTTATTAACCACCAGTACATCCTCATCCTCATAAAGAATATCCAAGGGAATATTTTCAGGACGGATATCAGGTTCAATGGCCGGAGGAAGCTCCAGCCTTATTTCATCCCTGGATCTTACCCGGTAATTGGCCTTCACAGGTCTTCCATTAACCTCTAAACGTCCTTCTTTTATCAGCTGCTGTATATAGGAGCGGGACAAGGAATCTATAAGCTCCGGCAGGACTTTATCCACTCTCTCCTCTTCCATTTCTTCAGTTACGGTAAAGAAAAGTTTCTTCATCTCATTCATAATTGTATAAGCTTACTCAGCCATGTGGCCATCGCTGAAATAAATCTCCTGAATTGCATTCAGTATGTCATCGTCTGATACTGTAGTATTGATAACTGCCTTACCTACTCTCTTCAGGAGGATAAACCGAATTTTTCCTGCATTCATTTTCTTATCTGATTTTGTGAGCCTGAGAATTTCCTTTGGTTCAATATTTTCTACAGAAATAGGAAGGTGAAAGGGAACAAACATATCTCTGATTTCATAATATTCATCCATGGAAAGTAAATTATGCTTCCAGGAAATATAGGCGGCAGCCACACATCCCAGCGCAACACATTCTCCATGAAGCAGCTCAAAATTACATGCCTTTTCAATAGCATGTCCGATGGTATGGCCCAGGTTTAGAAGGGCTCTGTCCCCCTGCTCTGTGGGGTCTTTTTCTACGATCATTTTCTTGATGGAGCTGCTTTTTACCACCATTTCTTCCAATACAACAGCATCACGGTCACAGATTTCGTAGATATGGTTCAGCAGCCACTCATAGAAAATATGGTCACCAAGCAGCCCATGCTTCATGATTTCGGCAAAGCCGGAGTAATACTGTCTCTCATCCAATGTCTTAAGTGCGGATACATTCATATAAACCAGCCGCGGCATATGGAATGCCCCAACCATGTTTTTGTATCCGTCAAAATCCACACCGGTTTTTCCACCTATACTGCTGTCTGCCTGTGCCAATAAGGTGGTTGGAACCTGGATAAAATCAATTCCCCGGAGATAGGTGGCAGCGGTAAAACCAGTCAGATCTCCCACTACCCCCCCTCCCAGAGCTATCAGCAGGTCTTTTCGGTCAAACTCCTCTTTTATCAGAAAGGTGTAGGCATCTTTCACTGTATTCAAGGTTTTATTTTGCTCTCCGGCAGGAAAAGTGAATACCACAGCCTTATTGCATTTATCTCTCAGGCCGGCCAGTATGGTTTCAGCATACAAAGGTTCCACTATATTGTCAGTAAAGATACAGATTCTGCGGGTTTTAATGTCCAAAGCGGAAAGCTCCTCCGAAAGCCCTTCAAAATCCTGGGAAAATACGATATCATAGCATGGTTTCTTATTATAGTTGATGGTCATCCTCTGTGACATTGGCATCCCTCCTGCTGATGAAATATGTGATAGTGTATCGTAACAAAAACTTCCCAAGGAGGGAAGTTCTTATTTGTGCTGCAGCTGTAAAGGTACTGGACAGCTACCGTATTCCAGACTATATTATCTACTGATGGGAACATCAAAGGCCCCTGAAAGCAATTCCTGAAAATCACCCGAAATATCCACGCTGGGGGGAGTGATAATAAAAATATAATGTGATATCTTCTGCAGCTTTCCATCAATCGCAAAACAGGAGCCTGATGAAAAATCAATAATCCGCTGGGCGATATCAACATCCAGCCCCTCCAAATTCAGAACCACAGTTCTGTTGGCTAAAAGAGTCTCTGTGATTTCCCGGGAATCCTCCATTGAGGTGGGCTTGATGACACATACCTCCATGCCGCTGTTTGTTATCTTCCTTGGCTGCCTTGTCATTGGTGTAATTTTGGGAGTGGTTTTTTTGGAGGATTCTTCCAGCATCACCGGTTCTGCTTTTTGGGAAGAAGGCCTCTTGGGAATCGGAGCCTCCTCATAGTAGTCATCATCGTCATAATAATCGTCATCCTCAGGATTTAACTTCATATAATTTAAAAACTTATCCATTACACCCATTTTTATATCTCCTTAAACTGCAGTGGTTAGACCACTTCATAATCTCTTTCACCAAATATGCCTGTCCCTACGCGTATACAGGTGGCTCCTTCCTCCACAGCTACTTCATAGTCACCTGTCATACCCATCGACAAAATATCCATACTAACATTATCAATGCTTTTGTCCATAATGTCAACAGATAAATGGCGTAAGCCTGCAAAGTATTGCCGATTTTTTTCCGGATTTTCGACATATGGGGCTATGGTCATCAACCCTTTTATCCGAATGGCAGGAAGGCCTGCAATCTCTTGTATTAAGCTGGAGGCCTCTTCTTTGGTAACTCCGAATTTACTCTCCTCCTCAGCCATATTTACCTCTATCAGGATCTGTGAGACCACATTCTTCTTCAGAGATTCCTTGCTGATTTCCTCAGCCAGTCTGAAGGAATCTACACTGTGAATGAGACAGGCTTTTCCAACGATATACTTTACCTTATTCCGCTGCAGATGTCCGATCATATGCCATTGGATATCCTCCGGCAGCTGTTCATACTTCTGAGTCAGTTCCTGCACCTTATTTTCTCCAAAATGCCGACAGCCGTAAGCATAGGCCTCCTGCATCAGGGATGGTGGCTTATGCTTGCTGACTGCAATCAGTGTTACATCATGAAATGACCGTCCGGACCGCTGGCAGGCAGCCGCTACCCTGGCTTCTACTTTTTTCAGGTTCAAATCAATTTTGTTTAAAAGGTCTTGTTTTTTATTCATAGATTAGTTCATCCTCACTTACTGTAGCTGCATCCAAAACAATATAATCATAGACATTCAGACCATATGCCGTGTTGGATTGCACAATAGAATATTGGTCATTACTGTATAGAATGTTAATCTGCTTGAAATCCGCATAGCCCTTGTTGATATTATATACTCCGATCAGGCTGCCTCTTTTGCTCAGGCCATATTTTTCAGAGGACTCCGGCATAATGAGGTAATCGCCGATTTGAAGCAGCTCGTGATCCAAATAATATTCTGATTCTGTCTCATGGTATATGGTAATTTCAATAAACTCCGTACTGGCAGTACCATCCTCCAGATAGGTCTCTAACAGAACTCCGTTGGCATTGCTGTTCCCCCCCTTGGTAACATAGCTTTTTGGTACAATGAAGAATTCCTTTTCAACAATAGATGAGTTTGGAATTTTTAAGCCCACCTCATCTTCCAGGATCAGCTCAATATCCACGAAGCGGTCTGTACAGAAGGTGATCATGGAATTGGTAAAGGTAAGCTGGGCAAAAATCTCTCCGTTCTCATTGGTATGTGTTTTGACCTCACCCCAGGAGGTCTGCTGATTTTTCAGAAAACGCACCTGGACGTATTCAGCCTCTAATAGTTCCTTTTCCCTTTCCGCATCCACCTGAATGACCAAAGACCAGTCCTCATTTGTGGAAATTCTATATACCGGATCTCCCACCTCTATCAGATGATTGCTTAAAAGCTGGCTTTTTTCATAATTGCCCTGATCCATCAGTTCTGAATTCATCTGCTCCAGGGTTATCTCTTCATACCCGTCTACGGCATAGACTACGATGCCGGAAAGCGGAGAAGTACATTGTTTTACCAGTCCTGTCAGCCCTGATTCCTGCAAAGTGGTGATGCTTTCCAGGATGTTATAGTTGGCCAGCTTTAAAACAGTACCCTCCATATCGTATACAAAATCATAAATGCTGTTGAAGTTTTTGGGGCTAAAGGTACTGACAAAGCCGGTAATCTCAGTTTTTAATTCGCTTAAATCGGAATCAGAGAGTGAATTCTCACCCGAGGAACCGGTATTAATATAGTCGGACAGCTTTCCGGACTCATCTACTGTATAGACCAGGTCTCCTACAGCTACCCTTGCCCCTTCTCTGGCAAAATAGTTGATATAACCATTGTCGGCAGCATTGATTACCGTTTCCTGCCTGAGTGCAACGGCTTTGTAAATATTGTTGGCAGACAGGGAACCGGTCTTCACCTCATATGCAATGACATGTTTGGAATTAAAATACATAAACACGCAGATGATAATATAAATAAAAATCACGAAATATATGATGATCCCGATATTCAGATTCAGCGGCCTTCTATATTTGGTTATCTTATTGGATTTCCGCTTGCCCAAGCCAAAACCTCCTGATCCTGCAAAATGATAAAGCGGCAGCAAATCACAAATTAAAGCCCCGGCATCTATCCGAGGCTTTGTTGCCAATTACAGGTTCTATTGAACCGATTCCAAATCCTAATGATTAAAATATCTAATTGATCAGAGAGAAACGATAATCTTTGACCTCATACTTTCCGGAAGCTCCTCTTCGTTCATAGAAACACTCAATATAAAATCAATACCAAAAGCTTCTCCGATTTTATCCAATTTTTCAACTGCAGGAGTAATGTCCTCTCCCTCCAGGCAGGCAATTTTCAAAAAGCTGTCAAAATACATCTGCTGCAAATCGTGGTCATGGGAAATGATTCCGCAGATAAAACCCAGGAACTCATCGCAGTTGGTTATCATATAATCAGCTACATTGACTAAACGTACTTTATTATTCAGCTCAAACATGTGCTTCGTGCTTTTGTCTAAATATGTGATAGTTCCCGATGTTTTCTGGATTTCCGTATTTACCTTATCTAATAAATATTTTGTCTTGCCCTTGCCTTTATTACCTACTATTAATTGAACCATTGGCACACCCTCCTAAAGTAAATTCGGTCAGAAGAAGCTGTTGGCTGACCTATTCATATTATAGTTTATATTGTATTAAAAAACAACTGCTAATTCTGTATTTCATCCAACAAATCCGTCATAGAAGCATAGAGGGCATCGCGTCCGTCAGCCCTGAGAATCACTGAAATGTAGGACCTTCCTGCCGCATCCTTGGAGAGAAGGATCAGGCAGCTTCCGGCAGCCTTCGTGGTTCCTGTCTTGCCGCCGATCACGGTGACAGCCTCAGGCGGATTCTTTTCTCCCTGCAGGTAAAGGTTTGTAGCCTTCACTGACAGTTCCTTATCTGCTCCCTCTCTGTCTTTATAGACCGTACTGTAGGAAGGCATGTGGATGATTTCACTAAACATATTATAATCAAGAGCCGCATCAAATATAAGGTACATGTCATAAGCCGTGACATAATGGTTGTCAGCTGTCAGACCATGAGGATTCACAAAATTACTGTTGGTAGCTCCTATTGCCCTGGCCTCCCTGTTCATCAGCTCACAAAAGCCTTCCACAGAGCCGCCCACTCCCTCTGCAATCATAACTGCAGCATCATTGGCAGAGTTGATCAGCAGTACATGCAGAGCCTGAGCCAGCGTCATCTGATCCCCCTCCCTGAGGCCGCAGGTCTGAGCACCCTCCTCCAGGATGCGGACGTTGCCTGAGGCAGTAAGTACCTCATCAGGAGCTCCGTATTTTAAAGCCACCAGTGCCGTCATGACCTTGGTCAGACTGGCAGGATGCAGCTTTTCGTATATATTTTTAGCATAGATGGTTTCACAGGTATCGGGACAAAACAGGGCGGCCGCTCCGGTCAGAGACATATCCGCATCGGTATCTGCTGACACATCCCCCTCCACGACACACAGTCCCTGTGCAAAGGGGGCTGCCAGAGCTGCCTCTTCCGATACGGCAGCCATACGATAGCTGCTTACCGGATAATCCGGCGAATAGGCCATCCGGTAGTTGACGGAGCCGCATCCGGTCAGCAGTCCCCCCAGCAGGAAAAAGGAAAACAGCCGGAGCCGCCGGAAATAGGTTTTTGTATTATTTGTACATTTCACGCCACTCTAAGTCTCCTCTGTCCAGGGATTTGATCAATAACTCCGCCGAAGCCAGGTTGGTTGCCAGGGGTATATTGTGGACGTCACAAAGGCGTACCACATTGTTCACATCCGGCTCATGCTTCTGGGGGGTCAGCGGATCTCTCAGAAAGATAACCAGATCAATGTCATTCTGTTCGATCTGTGCACCGATCTGCTGCTCTCCGCCCAGATGTCCGGCCAGATACTTGTGGACATTCAGATTCGTCACCTCTTCAATCAGCCGCCCTGTGGTACCTGTTGCATACAGTACATTTTTGCTTAATATTCCTTTATATGCGATACAAAAGTTCTGCATCAGTTTTTTCTTTGCATCATGCGCAATCAATGCAATATTCATGCCCATACCCTCTCTTCTGTTTTGTATTTTCTGCACTGCAGTCCAACATTCAGAACAAACCCGATTCCAATATACAGGCTGACCAGAGATGTCAACCCATAGCTTACAAAAGGAAGGGTTACGCCTGTGTTTGGAAGCATTCCTGTCGTAACCCCGATGTTTAAAAAGCCCTGAAAGCCGATCAGTCCTGCCATTCCTGCAGCAATGATCGTGCCTGCAAGATCCTTTGCTTTTCTTGCCACTAAAAAGCATTCTAATGTAATCAATATGATAAGAACAATGACCGTACAGGTTCCGATAAAGCCGAATTCCTCTCCAATCACTGCAAAAATAAAGTCAGTCTGGGGTTCGGAGATAAAATTTCCATTTTTTACGGAACTGATCACATTGGTATTGTAGCCCTTTCCGTGGAGCTGACCTGAGCCAATGGCCATGATGGAGTTAAGCTGCTGGTAGGCTTCTGCCGTAGCGTATTCCTCCGGATAGAGCCAGGCCAAGATCCGGGTCTGCTGATAGCCCCGGATCAGGGTCTGTTCCGGGCGAATAACAATGCTGAATATAATAACAACGGACGGAACCAGCACTGCCAGCACCCCTGCTACCAGCTTCCAGCTGATCCCTCCCACAAACATGATGACACAGAAAATGACTGCCAGCACAATGGTTGTGGACAAATTGGGCTGCCGGTAGATCAGTATCAGGGGCGGCAGGATAAAAAGAAAGCACAGTCCGATAATCTTAACGGAATTCAGCTTCTCTTTATGTTTCATTATAAACTGTGCATAAAAGAGAATCAATAAAATTTTCGCTGTTTCTGAGGGCTGGAACTGGATGCCGAACAGAGTGATCCATCTCTGTGCACCGTTTGTGGTTTTGCCAAGAGGTGTCTCTACCAGACTGAGCAGAAGAAGGTTGCCGAGGTAGAACAGCCAGTTAAATTTTAACAGTACAGAATAGTCAAAAAGGGAGATGACAACCATGAGGAAAAAGCCGAAAATAAATCCGGCCATCTGGATCCTCTGTAACGATTTTTCAGCACTTCCTACCGCAAAAATACCGGCTATGGTAAGCAGGGCCACCAAAAGCACTAACCTAAAATCATAATCCCGTACTCTATATTGTTTCAGCATCACACATACCTTCTTTACTCATTCCTATGTATCCTCTTTTATTTATTCAAATCCAAAATAGGGATATTGGCATAGAGGGAGGGCATCTTCCCCCTGTCCTTGGTTCCCGTCTTTGCAATCTGTATTTCCATGCTCTTGGCATCGATTTTCATATACTTTGAAATCACTTTGGCAATATCCGTCTTTATCATTTCCATCATTTCAGGAGAACAATTTACCCGATCCGATATGAGCAATATTTTGAGTCTGTCCTTTGCGATTTCCCGGGAGCTCTTTTTTCTGAAAAAATCTCTGAATCTCATTGAAAACCTCCTTAATTTTTGTGGAATATGCCCGTTACTTTTGTCCAGAAAGATACTGCTTTTTCAAAGTCGATAAAGGGTATTTCCTGTCCCAGCACACGCTCGCATATATTCTGGTATGCCCGCCCGGCCATAGTACTGTTTCCCACAAGAGGTTCTCCCTGATTGGTGGATATTACAACATTTTCGTCATCCGGCACAATGCCGATCAGAGGGATGGAAAGGATGTCCACCACATCTGAGGCTGTCATCATCTCTCCTCTCTTGACCATATCGTAACGGAGTCTGTTGATGATCAGGTCGATTTGCTTAAATTCATTGGCTTCCAAGAGGCCGATGATCCTGTCTGCATCCCTGATGGCAGAGACCTCAGGAGTTGTAACCACCAGGGCTCTGTCCGCACCGGCGATGGCATTCTGGAATCCCTGCTCAATCCCTGCAGGACAATCCAGGATCACATAGTCAAACTGCTCCCTCAGCTGATGGATCATCTTTACCATCTGCTGGGGAGTGACAGAGGTCTTGTCCCTTGTCTGGGCAGACGGCATCAAATAAAGGCTTTGGTGGCGCTTGTCCTTGATCAGAGCCTGCTTCACCCTGCACTTCCCCTCGATCACATCCACCAGATTGTAGACGATTCGATTTTCCAGACCCATTACAACATCCAGATTTCTAAGCCCGATATCTGTGTCGATCAGAACCACCTTTTTTCCCATTGCAGCCAAGCCGGTTCCTACGTTTGCAGAAGTAGTGGTTTTTCCTACTCCGCCTTTTCCTGATGTGACGACAATTACTTCACTCATATCTGTTCCTCCAAAAATGAATTAATTTCGTCCCCTAAGCGGTTATAAAGAAAGATTGCTTAGTAATTCTTTGGTAATCGGTTCCATTATAACCTTTCCATCCCTTACGTATGCAATTTGCGGCTGTATCTTTGGCTTGATCGGCCATTTTCTCGGTTTACTGTTTTTATATTTGAAATCACCGATTTGTAATCTTTCCGGTGACATTTCAAGCGCTACGATGAAATGGCCCTCATTTCCGTTTCCTCCGGCATAAGCCTTACCAAAAAGCCCTCCCAGGATAACGATATCCCTGGTAGAAATGATAGCACTCCCCGGATGTACATCCCCCAGCACAACGATACTGGATTCGGTTTCCAGTATTTCGCCATTTTGCAGGGTACCCCGATAGAAATGGCCTTCATTTTCATCTTCCTTTTTCGGGTATGGAAGCTCCTGGATAGCCTTTAAAAAGCTTTGGTTGGCTTCTTTATCCTTGTCTACAAGACATACAATATGCAGATCAGAATTCTCACAGATTGTGTCGATGACCTGAAGTTCTTCCTCCTCGGTAAGCCGGCGGCCTTCCAGGGAAAGAGCCATCCGGGCATCCTTGAAAAAATGGCTGGACTCCCTGAATTTGAAGGCTACCTCCTGAAGCAACTCCTCAAACGGAAGTTCCTCGTTCAGGAATACGGAAATTCCATTCTGGAAACTCTTGATAACTACAGTATTTTTCATTTCAGCGGTGTACTCCCTTCTGTATCCGTTTAATCAGCATTCAGGCTGCCACCGGCCAATTCCTCGGCAGAACCGGTGATCTCCTCTTCATCCGCAAGATTATAATAATACATGATCACATCCCTGGCAATTTGAGCAGTGTAATCGGAGGTATATCCATTGGCCACCCTGACAGCCATAGCTATCTCCGGTGATTCATAGGGAGCATAGCATACAAAAAGGGCATGGTTGGGCCGACTTTTGCTCTCCTGGGCGGTGCCGGTCTTACCTGCTGCATGGACGTCCAGATCATTAAAATAGTGCTTCCCCTCCACTACCTTACGCATGCCTGAGTGGATGGCATCCCAATAGGAAGCATCCATTTCGATCCTGTTGCGTACCTCTGCCTGATAGTCCTCAATGATATTTCCGTCATGATCTGCCAGCTTATCCAATAATGTAAGATTATAACATGTTCCGCTGTTTGCAACGGTAGTAATGTATCGCGCAAGTCCGACAGTGGTGAAGTTGTTGGTTCCCTGTCCGATAGAAGAACGGACTGCGTCTGTGTTGGAAACCTGGGGGGCGGACTCCTCAATCTCCACCCCTGAGGTTTCTGTCAGACCGTACATATCTGCATATTTTGTCAGCTTCTCAAGACCGATGTCGGACAGGTATCTGTCCCCTGCAGTTCCCAGCCGATACCCCAATTCATAGAAGTAGTTGTTGCAGGAATGCTGGATGGCCTCTGAAACATTCAAAAGCCCATGGCTTCCCCTGGGCCATATCCAACAATGCGGCGGTGACAAGGGATCGATTTTATCAAAGGTGCCTGTACATTTTACAGTCAGTGAGGTATCAATCACACCCTCCATCAGACCGGCAGTGGCGGCCACCATCTTAAAAGTAGAGCCGGGGGCCGTCTTCTGATAGGTAGCATAGTTTATCATAGGTGTGGATAAGTCGTTCAGCAGAGAAGAAAAATATTCTGCATCCACCCCATTGGCCATCCGGTTATTGTCATAGCCCGGGTAGGAAACCAGGGCCAGAACCTCACCTGTATTCACATCTGTAAGCACCAGAGAGGCCGAGTGGGGATCCAACGCCAGCTGGGCAGGAGTGATATCCAGGCTGCTGATTCTGTTGCACATAAAGTCATAGGCGGAAAGCCTGCCGCTGCTGAAGCGTGCCAGCTCCTCCTCTGCTACGTTTACCAGCTCCTGCTCCAGCAATATCTGACATATCTGATAGCCTGATATTTCATTGGATCGAATCATATATTTGTATATTTTTTTATCAAAGCCTGTATCCTGCCCAAGCTTCCCAAAAATATAATCAAGTAGCTTATTGAAAATCTCCTCTGAATCGGAATATTTCCCCTCCAGTTCCAGCTTGCCCACATCCACCCAGTTCTTTGCAATGGCATGGTTCAGGTATTCATTGAGACTGATTACTTCATCCTTTGTCCATGCAATATAGGTTTCATCTGCGGTATCCAGCTTGCCTTCTGCAATAACCGAATCTGCATAGAGCATAGATGTAATGTAGCTTTGATAGACCTGATACTCCTGGGGCAGCGCATGATAAGGGGTCTTGTTCTCTGTCAGTTCCTGCCTCAGTGAGTCCAGTACCCTTTCCTTTTTTTCAAGAAAACGATGATAAACCTCCTGCTCGTTTTCTCCCGCCTCAGGTTCGCTGAAATGAGAGGTATCAATAATGTTATTATTAATGAGAGCAAAATACACATCATCAATAGGGATCAGTATATCACTGCTCCCGGCGTTTTCCCCCGGGGTATATTCTTTGATATTTCGGATTTTTGTCAACAATATGCTGGCCAGCTTGGATTCCAGGATATTGTATACCGTCTCCTGGAGTTCCTTGTCGATGGTCAGATACAGGTCGTTTCCTGCAACCGGCTCCTTACGGTTATTGGTTTCTATCACCTTTCCCATATTGTCAACCACCACGTTCTCAGAACCCTTTGTCCCTTGAAGCCGGGCCTCCATAGAATATTCAATACCGGCCTTTCCAACCGTATCATTCAGGTCGTAGGCGGGATTCTGCTCCTTCAGGGCTGCCAGGTCATCCGGGGAGGCCTTGCCGGTATACCCGAGAATCTGTGAAAAACAGACACTGTCCACATATTTCCGTATGGTATCCTCAGCCACGGAGACACCCTCCAGCTCACCGCTGTTTTCCATTACAACAGCTACCGTTTCCTCACTGACATTATAGGCTACTGTAGTGGCAATGTACTTTTGAAAACTGTTGGCATTCATGGCATAACGGATAGTCAGGATCTGTAAGGCTTCCTTCTTGGTATAGCCCATACCGGGAACGAAGGTACTCCTGTCGGAGGGATCTGTATAGTCCCCGATTCCGAACCGATCACTGCTGCACAGGTCAAAGACTACCTCTTCTGCAGTCTTCGTGGCATAGGTATAGCCCTTCTTTGTATCCTCCAGCATGGCATCATAGGAAACATATCCGTAAACATCCGCAAGAAAACGCTCCAGCTGCCGTTCCTCCACTGCAAATGCGTAATTTCCGGCCTTGTCTATAATGATATTGAAATCTTTGATGATGCTGTCCCCATTGCTTTCGATCATCTGGATCAGCTTATATATGGTTCCATTTAAATTGGCATTTTTATTTCTCCCTGATTCATAGACATCCTCAATGGTAACATTATAGGCCAGCTCATTGTAGGCCAGATAGTTGCCGTTTCTGTCATAGATATTTCCCCTGGTACTGGCCAGGCTTCTGACCTTCGTGGTCTTCAGGCGGAAATCGTTCAAATAGCCTTCACCCCTGACAATCTGAAGATCGAATACCCTGTAGATCATGGCTCCGCCCAGAAAAATGAAAATAACGGAGAGGACGATCAGACGTATATTGATCATATTCAGAAAATTCTCTTTGACATATCTAAACAAATTTTTTCTCATTCTGCTTTTCGCCTGCCTCCAATTTACGATTGATCCTAAGGACTATCGGATAGAGAAAAAGAGTGACCAGAGTTGTATAGACAATTTCCGGCAAAATAATATGGACAAAATAGTAGCTGAAATGAAACCTGGCTCGCATCAAAAACATAAGAATATAGCAGACCACACCATAAATCAGGTCGCTGCAGATGATAAGCGCCATGGGCAGCTTAATATCCTCGGGATAGAAAATCTGGCAAAATTTACCGTTGGCATACCCTATATACATATAAAGAAGGGCATAAAAGCCGATGGCGGCCCCGAAAAAAATATCCATTAAAATACCGCTGATAAAGCCGATGACAAGACCGCTGCGCTCCCCCCTCATAAAGCCGAAGGAGGCTGTCAGTACAATCAGAAGATTGGGTATGATACCTCCGAAGGACAGCCAATGAAACAGGGTACACTGGAGTAAAAAGCAGGTCAATATTAACAGTCCGACTACAATGATCCTCTTCAATGCTCCTGCTCCTTTCTTTTTGTCAGCTTATTCTGTCAGGGCCTGCTTGAGTTCAAGTATTACCAGCACCTCCTCCAGATGCTCAAAGTCCACGGCCGGGGTGAGAAGACCTGATTTTGTAATGTTGTTGGCATCTTTTTCCAGGGTATTGATATAGCCGATCAATATGTTGGGAAGGTATTTGTTGCTGATATTGGAGGTGACGATCTTATCCCCCTCTACTACCCTGTCTGCACTGTCCACCAGCTGTTCAAACCTGATCACACCTTGTCCGTACAGCTCCAGATCCCCTAAAACGATCAGATGGTCAGAGGTTGCAAGCACCTTGCCGCTGACATTGGAGTTGTCGGCAATGACAGACGTCACCTTGGACCAGTTTCTGCCCACATCCACGATACGTCCCACCAGCCCACTGCCGGCAATCACATTCATATCCACGGCAATCCCATCTTCAGACCCTTTGTCAATCACGAAGGAGTGAAACCAGTTTCCTGCATCTCTGGCAATGATCCTGGCTCCTACCTTTTCATAGCCCGCGTACTGGGAATCCAGCTTATAAAGCTGGCGCAGGTTATTCAGCTCGTAGCGATCCTGCTGCAGGACATTATTTTCGATGGTGAGTTCATCCACCTGGGCCCTTAATGCGGCATTTTCTTTCAGGAGATCTCTGATCTGCACCAGCTCCTCCGAACGATTGGAGAGCCATCTGCCCACCGCGCTGATCCCTCTCTCAAAGGGGACGATAACATATCCTGCCACTGTATTGAAAGGCCCGCTGAATATGTTGGTTTTAAAGGTCAGAACGATGGAACCCATACATAATATTGTTAAAATAAAAAGGAGATATTTACCCGGCAGCGTAAACTTCTCTCCCTTTCTTTTTATGATTGGACTCATTTACCCATTCCTTCAACCGCATATGCTACCGATTTATAGTTGTCATCCTTGATAATCTTGGCCAGGCCCAGGGCCACGCTGCTCATGGGATTCTCAGAAAGCCGCACCTTCAGGCCTGTGCCATTGCTCAGCAGCTCTGCCAGATGGCTCACCTGGGAAGCACCTCCTGTCAGGCAAATGCCGTGCCTGTAAATATCGGCTGCCAATTCAGGAGGGGTTCTCTCCAGAATCACCTTTACATTGTCTACAATCGTATTGAAGTGTTCTGTCAGACAGTCGTCCACCAAAGCGGTAGGAATCTCTCTCTCTACAGGAAGGCCGGTGACGATATCCCTTCCATATACTACGGCCGGCTTGCCTTCCTTTTCCAGACTGCTGAGGGCGATTTTTACGTTTTCTGCCGTCCGTCCGCCTATGATCAGGCTGAATTCCCTGCGGATCGCTGCCCGGATGGCATCATCGAACTTCTGCCCCCCTACCTTGATCAGGCGGCTGAGGACGATACCGCCTAAAGACAGAATGGATATCTCCGTGGTATCAAAGCCTACATTTACAACCAGAACCCCTTGGGAGTTTTTCACATCGATCTCCATACCCAATCCATCTGCAACAGCCTTCTCCACCACCATGACTTTTCTTGCCTTCACATTGGCATCCTTGGCCAGATCATAAAAAGCCCTCTTCTCCACCTCAGTAACATCAGTAGGCACCGCAATATAGAAATCTCCCGGCTTCACATTTCCCTTGGAAAGGTCACCGATAAAATATCTGATCAGTGTCTCCATATTTTTGATATCTGCTATGACACCGTTGCTCAGGGGATAGGAAATATGGATGTTCCCCGGTGCTTTCTCATACATTTCAAAGGCGGAATTGCCATAGGCAAAGAGTGTGTTCTTATTTTCAATGGCAATCATATTCTTTTCAATCATCACTTTGTCATCATTTTTGCTGTAAATTTTGATATTGCTGGTTCCCAGATCAATACCGAATGAATTGTTTCCCAATACGATAACCCCTTTCTAAAGTAAGCCTGCTTCCCTGAAGCTCATATACTTGTTATCTCCAATTATAATATGGTCTATAAGAGGAATATCAATGATTCCTCCTATTTCTTTTATTTCATCAGTAATCCTTATATCCTGTCCGCTGGGTGCGGGATCACCGCTGGGATGATTGTGCAGCAGCATGATATGGACAGCCTCTGCCCTGAGTGCCGCCAGGAAAACCTCCCGTGGGGAAAGCAGAGAAGTGTTGACGGTCCCGATGGACAAAAGCTCTTCCCCGATCAGATGTTCCTTCGTATCCAGAAGTAAAAGCAGTACCCTTTCTCTTTTTTCATGGCGGAGCTTTTCCATATAATATCCGGCAACAGATGCCGGATTCAAAAACTGCAGTTTCTTTTCGGCAGAGGTCATGGCCATCCGCATGGACAGCTCTGCCAGACATTTAATTTTCACAGCCTTGACCTGGCCGATGCCTCCGATAGCGGTAAGTTCCTTGAGAGTTACATGGTGAAGTCCATTGAGGCCGTATTTCCTGACTGAAGGCAGCTCCAGTATCCTCCTGCCCAGCTCCAGGGAATTTGCATGGGCTGTACCCGTGCGTATAATGATGGCCAGAAGCTCGGCATCTGTCAGGGCTCCCGGTCCAAGGTTCAGAAATTTTTCATAGGGCATCTCTGCCTCTTTATATTTGTTCATCTCTGCTCTTTCCCATCAGCTTCTCCGGGCACTGGGAGGCTGTTAATCCAGAAAAAAGCCGAGAGCGTGCCTGCAGACCGCAGGAATGAATTTTCAGACACGCTCCAGCATAACTAATATCCATATTAGCACATAACACTTTTCATGTACATAAATTTCCATTATTTTTTTAGGAAGTTTTCTCAGAAAAAAGCCAAATTCTGTCCTAATCCCTATCCTGGTGACAAAAAATCAAGGGATCGCAGAAGGGTCTATGACTCCCTCATCCAGGAGTTGCTGGAGGGATTTCAGAATGCCGAATTTGGCATGCTGCCAGGTCAGTCCCCCCTGAAAATAGACGGCATAAGGGGGCCTGATGGGACCATCCGCTGAAAGCTCGATGGAGGAGCCTGATACAAAGGCCCCGGCGGCCATTATGACCTGACTGTCGTAGCCAGGCATGTCCCAGGGCTCCGGTGTAACGAAGCTGTCCACGGGGGCCGCTGCTTGGATGCCCTTACAGAAGGCCACAACTCCCCCCGGGGTGCCAAAGGTGACAGCCTGGATGATGTCATGCCGTTCCTCCGCGCCGCCGGGCACAACCGGGAAGCCCAGCCCTTCATAGATGCCTGCGGCAAATACGGCACCCTTAAGCGCGCCTGCCGTGACGGTGGGAGCCAGAAAGAGTCCCTGATAAAAGGCCCCAATCATGCCAAGGGAGGCACCCACCTCCTTGGCCAGTCCAGGGGAGGTAAGACGGCTGGCCGCATTCTCCACACAGTCTCTTTTGCCGGCGATATAGCCGCCGGTAGGAGCCAGTCCGCCGCCCGGGTTTTTGATCAGGGAGCCTGCCACCAGATCTGCGCCCACATCTGAAGGCTCCAGCCTTTCCACAAATTCTCCGTAGCAGTTGTCCACCATGCAGATCACATCCGGTTTGATGTCCTTTATAAAAGCAATCAACTCACCGATTTTTTCTACCGAAAGAGTGGGTCTGGTCTGATAGCCCTTGGAACGCTGGATGGTGACAAGCCTGGTTCTGTCATGGATTGCCGCCCGGATATTTTCATAATCAAAGCCGCCCCCCGGAAGCAGATCCACCTGCCGGTAGGAAATACCGTATTCTGCCAGGGAGCCTCTGGAGGGACGGATGCCGATGACCTCCTCCAGGGTATCATAGGGCTTTCCCACCGGAGAGAGTAGCTCATCACCGGGTCTCAGACTGCTCATAAGAGCCAAGGCCAGTGCGTGGGTTCCGCAGGTGATCTGGGGCCTGACCAGGGCATCCTCTGTGTGAAAGACACCGGCATACACCTGTTCCAGGGTATCCCTTCCAATATCGTTATAGCCATAGCCGGTGGTACCTGACAGACAGGCCTCACTCACCCTTGCCTCCTGCATGGCCTTGATCACCTTGAGCTGGTTGTATTCTGCAATACCGTCGATTTCCTCAAAGCGTCCTTTCAGCCCATCCAGTATTTTTTCTCCGTAGGAAAGCACCCTTTGGGAGATGCCCAGGGCCTCATATATCTTTTTATTTTCTGTCATTTTTACAGTTCTGCTCCTTTCAGCACCGGGATGGCCCCAGTATGCCAAGCTCGGCCAGCTTTTCCAGCATGGCCGCCAGAATAGCTGCATCGTTGTATTGATACTCATTTCTTGGCAGCCAGACCACGTCCCTCTCCCGCTTAAACCAGGTCAGCTGTCTCTTGGCAAAGCGCCGGGTATCCCTCTTGATCAGATATTCAGCCTGTTCCAGGGTGAGTTCACCCTCCAGATAGCTTAAAATCTCCTTATACCCCAGGCCCTGCATGGAGACCATATCTCTGGTACAGCCGGAGGCCCTCAGGCCCTTGACCTCTTCTACCAGTCCCTCTTTCAGCATTTGCTCCACCCGCCTGTCGATCCTGTCATAGAGGGCAGCTCTGTGGTCAGTCAGCACAAAATAAAGGCTCAGGTAGGCTGGCTCCTTCTGCCGTTCTGCAGCGTTGTGATCGGAGATCCTGCCTCCTGTCAGCTCATGGAATTCTAGGGCACGGATCACTCTTTTGACATTGTTAGGATGAATCGCCCGGGCTGAGGCCTCGTCCACCTCCTTCAGCCTGTCATGAAGAAAGCGGCTTCCCTTCTCCGCAGCTGTCAGCTCCAGCCTTTTCCTGAGCTGTGTGTTTTCTTCATTTTCCGTAAAGTCAATATCGTAGAGGATGGCCTGGATATAGAAGCCTGTGCCTCCCGTCAGGATGGGGATATGGCCTCTCTCATAGATTCCCTTCAGACATTTCTTCACCATCTGCTGAAAGATTACCACATTGAATTCCTCAGCGGGATCCAGTACATCGATCATATGGTGAGGGATGCCCCTCATCTCCTCCAGACGTATCTTGGCGGAACCGATATCCATATGGCGGTAGACCTGCATGGAATCCGCTGAGATAATTTCGCCCCCGATTTTCTCTGCCAGACTGACGGACAGAGCAGATTTGCCTGCCGCTGTGGGTCCTGCCAGAATAACAAGGGGCTGTTTTGCTTCAGTTATCATAGGCTGCTTCCCTCTCAGTTATCAAGCTTGGAACATCTAAACAATCCTTTTAAACTTCTTTTCAATTTCATATTTGCTCATAGAAATGACAGTGGGCCTGCCATGGGGACAATGGTAGGGATCCTCCAGAGAGAGAAGCTGGTCGATCAAAGCCTCAATGCCCGGTTTGTCAAAATTCATATTGCCCTTCACAGCGGCCTTGCATGCCATGGATGCCAGCTGTTGCCGTATTACCTCCGGAGTCCCTCTGAGCGGCCCTTCGGCCAGTTCGTCCAGTACTTCTTTAAACATTTCCCCGCCGCTACGGCCATAGAGGTCTGTGGGCACGCCCCTCACTGCATATTCATTGCCGCCAAAGGCATCGATCTCAAAGCCCAGCTCTTCCAGGCTGCTTTGGTATTCCAGGAAGGCACTCTCCTCTTTGGCAGAGAGCGTGAGGACAATGGGAGGATTCAACAGCTGGGACTCCAGGCTTCTGTTCTCCAGTCGGCGGAGGAGGGTTTCATACTTTACCTTTTCATGGGCGGCATGCTGATCCATAATGAAAAGCTTGTCCTGGAAAGCGATGAGCCAGTAGGTACCGAAAAGCTGTCCCAGAATCTGATACCTGCCCCTGGCACCTTCAGTCAGCAGCCTGTCCTCAAAAAGGCTGAGCTGTTCCGGTTTTTCTGCCATGAGAGGCTGCACAGGCACCGGGGAAGGGACAGCCGGTCCTTCCTTTTCCTGGAGTGTTTCTTTTTCTGTCCGGCTGTCCAGGAAAAGAAACTCTTCCTGTCCGGCGGCAGAGGCAGTCTCTGTCTCTGTGCAGGAAGCGGCAGAGACAGGGAGCGGCCTGGTCTTTGCAGCAGGCGCTTCCGTCCGGTAACCTCCTCCTTCAGCCAGGATGCCGGAGGCCTTTACACCGGCTTCAGCCTCACCATAAGAGACAGCCTGCTGACTGGCTCTGCAGACTTCAAAGGGCTCTGGTATCTCCGATCCGGAGGAGGACTTTTCGGCGGCATCGACCTCCTTCACCAGTACCACCTGGGGGATCAGTTCTATACTCTGCAGACCCAAGGATATCTTCCTGACAATAAAGTCAAACAGCCTGTTCTGGCTGGTAAAGCGTACCTCCATCTTGGTAGGATGGACATTTACATCGATATCCCGTGCATCAATGGTAAAATGCAGGACGGCAAAGGGAAACTTATGGTGCATCAAACAGCTGCGGTAGCCCTCCTCCAGGGCTTTGCTGATCAGACTGTTTTTGATAAAACGACCGTTCACAAAATAGATTTCATAATTGCGGTTAGCCCGGTTGATTTCAGGTTTTCCAAGAAAGCCCTGCATCCGGATGCCGTTCTCTTCTGCGTCTATGGGAATCAGGGAAGAAGCGATATCCCTTCCGTATATGCGGTAGATGATCTCCTGCAGGTTACCGTTTCCTGAAGTATGGAAGCGTGTCTGTCCGTTATTGATATATTTGAAAGCAATGCCGGGATGGGACAGGGCCATATGCTCCATCAGGTCGGAAACATATCCCCCCTCTGTCTGGGGCTGCTTTAAAAACTTCCTGCGAACAGGTGTATTGAAGAAAAGGCTCCTTACCAGGATGGTGGTTCCTTCCGGAGCGCCCACCTCCTCTGCCTCCTTTTCCTCGCCTCCCTCTATAAGATAGCGGATGCCCGTCAATTCTTCCCTGGTTTTTGTGATCAGCTCCAGCCTGGATACGGCGGCAATACTGGAAAGAGCCTCTCCCCGAAAGCCCAGGCTGGCAATATGGGACAGATCCTCAGCACTGCATATTTTACTGGTAGCATGGCGTAAAAAAGCCTTGCCTACCTGGTCCTTCGGAATGCCGCAGCCGTTGTCCGTGACCCGGATAAAGGAAATACCGCCCTCCTTTATTTCCACTGTCACTGCCGCCGCACCTGCATCCACCGCATTTTCCAGCAGCTCCTTCACCACGCTGGAGGGCCGCTCTACCACCTCGCCTGCTGCGATTTTATCTATTGTTTCTCTACTGAGTAGGTTAATTTCGGCCAAATTTTATCCTCCAAAGCGGTTTTCTAATTTTTTTTGCAGCCGATACAGTGCGTTCAGCGCATCCAGGGGAGTCAGGTTAGATAAATCTAACTCCTTAAGCTCCCGTAATACATCCTGATCACTGACCGTATCGGCAAAGGAAAGCTGCGCCAGATCCACTTCATCATACTTTTTAACGGCAGTCTTCTTCTCCGGATTATGGCTCAGGGCAATGCTCTGCACCTTTTCCATGATGTCATTGTCGCTGAGCTGCTCCACGATTTCCTTAGCCCTGCCGATGACCATGTCCGGCACACCCGCCAGCTTTGCCACCTGGATGCCATAGCTCTTGTCCGCTCCACCTCTGACGATCTTGCGCAGGAATACAATGTCATCCCCCTTTTCCTTGACTGCGATACAGTAGTTGTGGACATTGTTCATCTTTCCTTCCAGCTCTGTCAGCTCGTGATAGTGGGTGGCAAACAGGGTTTTGGCACCCAGATATTTCCGGTTGCTGATATGCTCAATCACTGCCCAGGCAATGCTCAGACCGTCAAAGGTAGAGGTGCCCCTGCCGATTTCATCCAGCACCAGCAGGCTTTTGGAGGTAGCATTCCTCAGAATATTAGCTACCTCATTCATCTCTACCATAAAGGTGCTCTGACCGCTGGCAAGGTCATCAGAGGCTCCCACCCTGGTAAATATTCTGTCCACGATACCGATATCGGCACTGGCTGCAGGCACAAAGCTGCCGATCTGGGCCATCAGTACGATCAGGGCGGTCTGCCGCATATAGGTGGATTTGCCGGCCATATTGGGGCCGGTTATGACAGCAATACAATTTTTGTTATTATCCAGATGGGTATCATTGGCAATAAACATGTTATTGTCAATCATCTGCTCCACCACGGGATGACGTCCATCCTTGATATGGATGATGCCCTTTTCATTGATCCCGGGCCGGATGTATTGGTTCCGTTCTGCCACCAGGGAAAGGGAGGCAAAGACATCCAGGGCGGCAATGGCCTTGGCAGTTTTTTGTATCCTTTCGATCTGAGCGGCGATGGCATCCCTGACTTTGCAGAATGTTTCATATTCCAGTGTGCAGAGCTTGTCCTCCGCATTGAGAATGGTATCCTCCAGGTCCTTCAGTCGGGCAGTGGTAAAGCGCTCCGCCCCCGTCAGAGTCTGCTTGCGGATATAATCCTCCGGCACCAGGTTCAGATAGGAATTTGTCACCTCAAAATAATAGCCGAAGACCTTGTTGTATTTTATCTTGAGATTTTTTATGCCGGTTCTCTCCCTGTCCTCCTGTTCCAGGGCCGCCAGCCAGTTTTTCCCCTCTGTCTTGGCTTTTCTGAGGCTGTCAATCGCAGCGTCATATCCCTCTTTGATAATCCCTCCATCCCTGATTCCTATGGGGGCCTCCTCCAGGATCGCATCTTCAATAAGGCTGTGGATATCCTCCAGGCTGTCAATATCCTTATGAATATTTCTTAACAGCTCGCTGTCCAGATCTGCCAATACCGTCCTGATGTGAGGGAGCATCTTCATGGAATTGCGGAAAGCCAGAAGGTCTCTGGGATTGGCCGTTTTATAGCTTACCTTGCCAAGCAGCCTCTCCAGGTCGTAAATGGGACTGAGATATTCCCTGATCTCGTCCCGTGCCACAGCATCACAACACAGTGTGGCGATGGCTTCCTGTCGCATGAGGATGGCATCCGCATCTATCAGAGGCTGCTCAATATAGCCTCTGAGAGTCCTGGCCCCCATAGCAGTTTTGGTCTTGTCCAGAACCCACAGCAGGGAGCCTCTCTTCTGTTTTTCTCTCAGGGTTTCAGTAAGCTCCAGATTTCTTCTGGCCGAGCTGTCCAGCAGCATGTACTTGCTGGTCAGGTAGGGATAAAGACGGGTAAAATGGGACAGGGAGGTCTTCTGGGTCTCATACAGATACTGCAGAAGGGCTCCCGCTGCTATGGTACCAATGGAAAAATCCCCGATGCCCAGGCCTGTGAGGGTCTGCACCTGAAAATGCCGCGTCAGACAATTCCGGCAGGCATCGTCATCGAAATAATGGCTGTCCAGAGGATTGACACTGATCTGCATCCGCCCTTTCAGGTCTTCCATATCCGCTCCGCTTACCAAAAAGGAATCGTTGCAGATGATTTCAGAGGGAAGATATTTATTTACCTCATCCATCAGCTTCCTGATATCCTCAACCTCTGTCAGATAATAGTCCCCGGTTGTGGCATCGGCTATGGATATCCCCACTTTACCGGGGAAATAGGCGATGCACATCAAATAGTTGTTCCGGCTCTCCTCCAGAGACTGCACATCCAGGTTGGTCCCCGGTGTAACGATGCGGATAACCTCTCTTTTCACGATGCCCCTGGTCTGCCTGGGATCCTCCATCTGTTCGCAGACTGCTACCTTGTAGCCTTTGGACACCAGCCTGTTGATGTAAGTATCTGCTGCATGGAAGGGGACGCCGCACATAGGAGCCCTCTCCTCCAGTCCGCAGTTCTTGCCGGTCAGAGTAATCTCCAGTTCCTTGGATGCAGTCAGGGCATCCTCAAAAAACATCTCATAAAAGTCTCCAAGTCTGTAAAAAAGAATACAATCGCTGTATTCTTTTTTCGTCTCCATATATTGCCGCATCATAGGCGTAAGCTCTGCCACTGTCATTCTCCTCTGTTCCTGTATTGATTTACGATTGGTATGTTAAACTGCCGTTTATGTGACCTGTCTTCCCACATAGTAAAATCCGCGGCATTCCTTCAGTTCCACATCCACGATCTGACCGATCTGATCTGCTGTCCCCGGAAAATGGACGATGGTATTGTTGGAGAGCCGACCTGTCGCCAAGGAGGGATCCTGCCCGTTCATTTCCTCCACAAGGGCCGGTTGTATCTGCCCCTGCAGCAGTGCAGCCCTCTCCCTAGCGGTATCCTGTACCACCTTAAGCAGCTTATCAAAGCCTTCCTTTATGACTTCCCCGGGAACCTGATTCTCCATGGCAGCAGCAGGGGTTCCGGTACGCCTGGAATAAATAAAGGTAAAGGCATTGTCGTATTGTACCTTTTTTACCACCTCAATGGTCTCCTCCACATCCTCAAGGGTCTCCCCTGGAAAACCCACAATGATGTCGGTGGTTATGGCCATGTCCGGAATTTCCCTTCTGATCTTCTCTGCCAGAGCCAGATACTGCTCCTTAGTGTATCGGCGGTTCATGGCTGCCAAAATGCGGTTTGAGCCGGATTGGAGCGGCAGATGCAGATGACGGCAGATTTTGTTGGACTCTTTCATAACCTGTATCAATTCATCGGACAGATCCTTGGGATGGGAAGTCATAAAACGGATCCTCTCAAGTCCCTGGATTTTTTCTACCTCTCTCAGCAGCCGGGCAAAGCTGACAGGCTCCTCCAGATTCTTCCCATAGGAATTTACATTCTGGCCTAACAGCATCACCTCCACCACTCCATCCGCCACAAGAGCCTGAATTTCTCTTAGGATGTCCCCGGGATTCCGGCTCCTCTCCCGTCCTCTCACATAGGGAACGATACAATAGCTGCAGAAATTATTGCATCCGAACATGATGTTGATTCCTGATTTAAAGGAGTACTTACGTTCCACAGGCAGATCCTCTACAATCTGGTCCGTATCCTTCCATATATCGATCACCATCCTTTCGGATTCCAGCATGGTGCACAAAAGCTCCGCAAACTTAAAGATGTTATGGGTGCCGAAGATCAGATCCACGAAACGGTAGCTTGTCTTGATTTTCTCCAGGGCGCCTTCCTCCTGCATCATACAGCCGCACAGTCCGATTCGCATATGGGGATTCTGTTTTTTCAGACTGTTCAGCACGCCCAGCCTGCCATAGACTCTTTGATTGGCATTGTCCCTGACGGTGCAGGTATTGTAGATAACCAGATCGGCCTCCTCAGTCTCTTTCATTTCATAGCCGGCCTGCTCCAGAATACCGGTCAGCTTTTCACTGTCCCTGGCATTCATCTGACATCCGAAGGTAATGACTGCCGCGGTTAAAGGGCGGCCCAGTTTTTCACTCTGTTCTTTTACATATCTTCTGGCCTTTGCTATGAAATAATATTGCCTCCGGGGCTCCTCCCCAGGTGCTTCCCCGGTCAGGGCTATGCTGTCAAAATCAATATTTTTGTACATGAAACTTTACCTTTCCATCTCCGCATTCATTTTATACAGATAAGCATGTCCCTTTTTTCCAAGCCTTTCTATAATTCCCAGGTGGAAAAGGATATGCAGGGTCAATCCGGCTGTCTTTGCACACAATTTGGCTGTTCTTGCCAGATCGCCGGAGGTAAACTCTTCCGGCAGTTCATAGGGTAAAAAGCATAGGTAATCCTCCCGCCTTTCAATAATCACCTCATCAAAAAGAGCGATGGGTATACGGTCGTAGCGGCAGGAGCCTTTCTTTCTGTCCTTACTCCATCCGTTTAACAGGCGGTACTCCTCCATATCCACCAGCGGAAAACGGAAATGAAGGTTCTCCCGGCAGAGGAAGTCTTTGATCCGATACAGCTCGGAGAAAGCCCTGTATGCATTGCCGGTTACGGGGCTTTTTCGCCTTTGTGACAGTTCTCCTGTCTTCTCATCCATCCAGATCAGCCATTTGGTATGTGGAATGGGGTAGACTAAGGTAACGGTATACTCAGAAAGGAAAGCATTCAGTTTCTCCCTTATCCTGTAAAAGCTGCCGTTTTGAATCTCTATGATCTCTGTGCCGGTATAGATATCCGCCACATAGGCGCCCAGCGGGATCTCATGCATGCCTTCATCCGGGGCATAATAATTCTTAAACACCGCATGGAGGGTTTTCTCCTGCAGGGTTCCGATTCCTGTCCTCTCCCGCTGTTTTCCAATCACCCTATTCCTTGCCTCTTGAAAAAGTCTCTCATCCATGGCCCTGTCCCTGACGGCTTCCTAACGGATTCGTTCGGGGAAGCCCACCTTCTTCTGTACCTTACGAAGAGTCTTACCTGCATAATAATTGGCCTTCTCTCCATTTTCTTTGATAACGCTGTCGATATATGCCTTATCCCTGATCAATTCGTGAAAGCGTTCCTGTACCGGCCGAAGCACATCTGCCACGGATTCTCCCACAGCCAGCTTGAAATCACCATAGCCCCTGCCTTCGAATTCTTTCTCAGCTTCCTCCGGGGTTCTGCCATTGCAGGCACAGTAGATTTCAATCAGGTTTTTGATGCCCGGCTGTTCGTCTCTGTATCTTACTGCTGCCTCTGAATCGGTTACTGCTCTCTTGAATTTACGGATGATGGCATCCCTATCATCCATCAGAAAGATGCTGGCATTGAGGTTATCATCGGATTTGGACATTTTTTTAGTCGGATCCTGAAGACTCATAATCCTGGCTCCCGCTTTCCCTACATAGGGTTCCGGAATGGTAAATACCTCCCCATATACTCCGTTGAACCGCTGTGCAATATCCCTGGTGATTTCCAGATGCTGCAGCTGATCCCTGCCCACAGGCACCACATCAGCCTGATAGAGCAGAATATCGGCTGCCATCAGCACAGGATAGGTGTAGAGCCCGGCATTGATATTGTCCGAATGCTTTGCTATCTTATCCTTGAACTGAGTCATGCGGTTCAGCTCTCCCATATAGGTAAAGCAGTTGAGTATCCATGCCAGCTCAGCATGTCCCGACACATGGGACTGGTAGTAGATGCAGTTCTTTTTCGGATCCAGCCCTGCTGCAATGTACAAAGTCAGAAGATTCCTGGCCCGCTTCCGGAGTTCTGCCGGATCCTGCCTGACTGTTATGGAATGTAAATCCACGACGGAATAAAAGCATTCATATTCATCGCTTAAGCTGACCCAGTTTTTGAGAGCTCCCAGATAGTTACCAAGAGTAAGCGTACCTGTTGCCTGCATTCCGCTGAAAAGTATCCTTTTGCCATCTATCATCGCTATTGCCTCCAAGCATTTTCATTCATCACATACACTTTAGTGTAGCATCTGTCCACCTTATTCGTCAACAAAATAAAGTTTGCAGACTTCCTGCATGGGTGGCCTCGTCACTGCTCCGGCCTGCATGTAAATACAGCCAAGCGGGCATCCAGCCTTCGCTGAAAGCGGCTTTAAAGGGCTGGATGCCGTTACCGGAGCGACCCAAGGGAGTGAACAGTAACGTGGCTTCAGGACACTGCATATCTGCCCGGAGGGCTTTTATACCGGCTTTTCTTCGCAGCCGCAGGCAGGGCCGGGGGATGGGAAGGATGAAAAGCCTCTTTCTCTGCAGGTATTTCCGGATTCCATTCTGCCGCCGCTGCGTGAATTATCACAGCTATCCTTGTCTCTGCGGCCACAGGAATTATTGGACATATTGCGGCCTTCAAATCCCCAGGAATTATCGGAATTTCCCCAACTGGGGCATCCACAGGACTTGTCGGAGCTGTTTCTGTTATCACAGGAATTGTCGGAATCCCTCTCATTTCTGCATCCGCAGGAACGTTCGGACTCTCTCTCATTTCTGCATCCGCAGGAACGGTCGGAATCCCTCTCGTTTCTGCATCCGCAGGAACGGTCAGAATCCTTTCCCTTTTCACATCCGCAGGAATCATCGCCGCAGCGTTCCATCAGGTCTCCGCAGCAGTGATTGCCGCGGCAGAAGAGCAAAAATAATAATATCAGACAGTTATTCATATTTTTTCAACTCCTTTATGCTATGCTTTATTTTATGCACGGCATATGAAGGAGTTCCGCTTATTTTCGCTTCCTTCTCAGCACCTTTTTATTTATATAATAAAATGTCCCGGATTCACCCTTCTCTGCCAGCATATAGAGCAGCTTTTCCAGCAATTTTTTTGTATTGGGGTGCAGAGGCGCCGGATCCCGTCCCGACAGGTAGTATTCCAGGGGGGAACGGTCTGTATACTTTTCCTTCAGGTAGACCTTGCTGGCGGCAATGCGGTCCATCAGCATTTCTACAATATAACGCTCCGGCATTGGTGCAGGAGCCATGCCCCCCGGGATATTCTGGATGCTGTAATCGATCCAGTACTCATAGTGATGCTTGTTTCTGCCCTTATGGTGCAGCCAGGCACTGGAGTAGCCCAGAGCCTCCCGTTCTGCATTGTTGGGGCTTCTGTTTCCCTGATAATATCTAGCACCCACCAGGAACTCTGAGAGGCTGTACTTGGACATATCGTGCATGATTCCCTGATAGTAGAGGCCTACTTTAAAACAGCCCTGCATCACCAAATATTTATGGTATGTTACGGTTTTGAAATGTTTCCAGATCTTCATATCCTGACGGCGTCCTTTCCAAACCTTAAAAAGTGCTCTTTATATAGTTCCTTCTCTGATCAGGCTCTGCGTCCCCATCCTGCTTTGAAATATAAATCTGAATCCTGCGCGCTTCTAATTCCACGGACTGCTGCCCCTCCAAAGTCTTCACCGGCTCCTCTTTCATAACGATTTCATCGCTTGTTCCGGTATCAGCCATCAGATGCCATTTCATTCCTTTGGGGAGCTTGGGCAGGGCAAAGGTGTGAGGAAGCCAGTGCATATTATATGCTATATAAAAGAAATTGTCCTCCGCTTCCTTCCTTATGGCGTAACAGCCGCAGTACATGACTCCGGCAAAACGGCTGTAGCCATTCAGGTCGGGACGCCATGCCTCTGCCCCATGATAAGAAAGATCAGGATAACCACAGGCAATATGATCCAGTATCTTCAGCTCTTCCTGATGTCTGAGAATAGGATGGCTTTTCTTTAAACGGATCAACGACTTTACATAATGATATACAGACTTTCCCATACTTGTCATATTCCATTTTACCCAGCCTGCCTCATTGTCCTGACAGTAGGGATTGTTATTGCCGTAGCGGGTATTGGCCAGCTCATCCCCACTGTAGATCAGAGGGGTTCCCTGGGACAAAAACAGCATGGTCAGTGCATTTTTCATCTGCTGCAGGCGGAGCAGGCGAATGTTTTTTCGCCGGGAGGATCCTTCCGCACCGCAGTTCCAGGTGGCATTATAATCCAAGCCATCCTGATTCTCTTCTCCGTTGGCAGCGTTATGCTTTTTTTCATACGAAACCATATCCATCAGGGAAAAACCGTAATAGTTGGTCACATAATTGATGACACCGTAACATGCCGGATTGCGGCGCTGGAGTTCCAAAAAGGATGCCAGCATCCCTTCATCCCCCTTCAGAAATCTGCGGGCACAGTACATATAGTCATCCCGATATACTGCTAAATGGCGGTATTTCGGAGTCTCCTCCTCCCTGTAGATATGCTCCCAGGGAAAATCATGATAAAACAGCTTGGTATCCGTCAGCAGGGGCTCAGTGGCAATGGCCTGAAGAGGTATCCTTTCTCCCTTCAGATGGATACCGTCAATGTGATATTCCAGAACCCAATATTTGACAGCATCCAGTATAAGCCCCTGGGCAACGGTATTTGGAAAATAAAACTGGAGAATAATCTCAATCCTGTTTTCATGCAGTGCTTTTACCAGGTCCTTGAATTCCCTCACAGCATCTCCCGCAGCCGAAAAGGCCGGTTTGGGAGCAAAATAATAGCCCTCTTTGTAGCCCCAGCAATTATATCTTTCTGCCGGCTTTTCTTCCGGAAGGCGGGACAGCCGGCTGCGGGCCTCCTCCATGGTGGCCGGGAGCTGTTCCCCTTCTGCTTCCAGTTCATCAAATTCATAGACAGGCATCAGCTCCACGGCCGTAATGCCCAGTTCCTTCAGATAGGGAATTTTTTCCACAATCCCGAGGAAGGTCCCTTTGTGAGGAATGCCTGAAGATCTGTGCTTTGTAAAAGCCCTCACATTGAGGCAGTACAGAATACTCCTCTCGTAGGGCGTCTTTAAGGGCTTATCCCCCGCCCATTCATAAATCTCACCCGGAAATCCGCCCTTTAACAGCCGGTCTCTTTTTCCCCATTTACTGTGTCCGTGGATGACCCGGGCATAAGGATCCGTAAAAATCCTGTTACCGTCATAAAAATTATACGAAAACCGGCTCACGTCCAGATCTCTGATGGCCAGGCTGAAAATAGAACCGTATTTATGCTTTTCGGAAAAGGGAACCCGATGTTCTCTTCCATTTTTTTTGTCATACAAAATAATACCGCAGTCCCTGCCCTCTTTCATCACTGCGGAAAAATACGTATAGCCACATTCTGTCGTCACACCTAACGGATATGGTTTTCCTGCCTGTCTGTCGTCTGTTTTGTACATATGCTCCTCCATCCGTTATCGTTATTATAGCCATAACAAAATCCAATGAATTAAGTATAACATAAAATCATTTTTCTGTGTAAAAATTATTGCTTATTGTTTTTGAGACAATTAAAATGGCTATATAGATTTACGAAAGGAGTCAATTTATTATGAGAAAAAACCAAAACATGGATCCTGAGACAAAGGAACCAATGGAGGAAGAAATGACCGTTGAGCTGGATCTGGAGGATGGCAGCCAGGTTGTCTGCAGCGTGATCACCATACTGGAATGCGGGGGAAAGGAATATATTGCTTTGCTTCCCCTGGATGATGCAGGGGAAAATACGGATGGGGAGGTCTGGTTTTATCGTTATTACGAAGATGAGGAGGATGAAAATGCAGAGCCCCGGCTGGAGTTTATTGAGGATGATGACGAATATGAGCTGGTGGCAGACGCTTTCGACGAGTATCTTGACAACGTGGAATTTGATGAGCTGATATGAGTTATGGAGCTTCAGGGATGCCCCTGCTCCCCTTCCCGTCCGATCCAGGCTGTCTTCTGCAGTCGGTGCAGGAAGGGGGAGGGCTCCTGATGATACAGGATTTCCAGCCTCTGTCTGGCTCTGGTCATAGCTACATAAAAGAGGCGTCTTTCCTCTTCCGTCTGGCCGGCTGCCGCCGCCCGGGGGCTTGGCATGCTTCCGGCATTCATGCAGGGCAGGAATACCGTATCATACTCCAGTCCCTTGGAGCCGTGCATGGTCACCAGTTTCACACCCTCTCTGGTCACAGTATTCTTATCGGTATGTCCCGTACCTTCCTCATAGCAGGCAATGAATTCCAGCCATTCTTTCAGCGTGCGGCAGGAAAGGGCGGTCTGTTGCACGGTATCCGCTATTTGCGTCAGTTCCTTTTTCGCCGCTTCCCCCTTATTTTCAGACAGGAAGGCGTCGTAGCCTATGGATCTTCTGATATAATCAATGGCCAGATAGGGCCTTAGGACTGCTATTTTTCTCAGGTCTGAAAAGAGACGTCTTACGATACCCTGCATATAGGGATTCTTTGCATAATACTCTAAAAGCACAGCCTCATTTAAATCGGTATGGCTTAGGGCTGCCCGCTGTATGCAGCGGCAGGGTCTGTTCAGGATACGGAGAAGGCAGCCCCTCTTCCCCTGCCCTTTTTCACTCAAATCACGGGCAAATTGGAGATAGCTGAGGAGATCCAGGGCAATATCATGCTGAAAGATATTGTCTGTCTTTTCTCTGATGCAAAAGGGAACCCTTGCTCCCGCCAGGCTTCTGGCAAAATCGGAGGCCTGGGCATTGAACCTGTATATAACGGCGGTCCTGGAAAGCTCATCCATGGGCATCCTCCTCAGGCAGTCCTTCAGCCAGTCTCTTTCTTCTTCCATAGAGGAAAAAGAGCGGATGCAGACGTGTCCCGTTTCCTCCTTTCGGGCCTCCATCTTCTTTTGGAATCTGTTTTTATTCTCTCCAATCACAAGGGCTGCAGCTTCTACCACCCTTTTTGGACAGCGATAGTTGATGCCCATGGAAAGCTGGACGGCATCCGGATAGTCCTGCAGGAAGTCTCGCATAATATCCGGCCCGGCGCCCCGGAAGCTGTAGACAGACTGGTCATCATCCCCTACTACAAAGAGATTGTTTTCAGGTGCTGCCAGCTTCCGTATAACGCCATACTGCAAGGGACTGATATCCTGAAACTCATCCACCAGGATATGGGAAAACCTGTTCTGCCATTGTGCCAGCAAATACGGCTGTTCCTCCAGCAGTCTGTCACAGAGCAGAATCATATCGTCAAAATCCAGCTTATTCTCCTCCTCCATAATACGGCAGTACTCCTTAAAGATATCAGAAAAATGCTCCTTCATGGCATCCTCATTTTCCAGTCTGAAGCACACGCCGTTTTTTTGAGCAGAGATCCGCCTGAGCAGGGCTGCTATGGTTTCATATCCTGTGCTTTCCAGTCCATACATATTCAAAATATGCTGTAAATATTTTTTTTGATCGTAGCCGGTGGCCAGAGACAGCCGACCCCCTCCATATCCGGACTGCATTAAAATATGATAATAGACGGCATGGAAGGTACCAAATTTTACTTCTTTATATGCGCCTTCTGTCAGAGTCCTGAAGCGCTGCTCCATTTCGGCGGCAGCCGCCTTTGTAAAAGTGATCACAAGGATTTTTTCGGGAGAAATCCCATGACGGCAAATCAGATGACGGATTCGCCGGATTGTCAGATAGGTCTTGCCGCTGCCCGGCCCCGCCAGTACCTGCAGGGGGCCGGACCCGTGCTCTATTGCCATAGCCTGTGCCTGGTTCTTATTCTGTCCGGGCATTTTTTAACAGTTCAATTCCTTTTTTGATACGGACAAGGGACTCTTCCTTACCAAGAATCTCCATAATCTCCGTTGCTCCGGCGGGTGTCATCTGTTTACCGGATACTGCCGTCCTGACAGGCCACATGACATAGCCGTTCTTGCAGCCCTTTTTTTCCACATAAGAAACCAGAAGCTGATAAAGAGAATCGTTGTCAAAGGCCTCCTGCTGTTCTAACACAGGCAGCAGCTCCTCCAATACCTCCAGGGCAGATTCCCGGGTGGTCTTCATTTTCTTATGGGCATACAGCTCGGCATCATAGTCAGGCAGCTTCTGGAAAAAATCCACCATCTCCCTTATGTCAGGGAAGACCTCAATCCGGGTTTTGACCATCTCTGCTATTTTTTTAAGATCAAGGTCTTTGGTGATTGCCTCCTTCAGATAGGGCTCTGCCATGGAATAAAAGCGTTCAAAATCCATGGCCTTCAGGTATTCGCCGTTCATCCATTTCAGCTTGGTATAGTCAAAGACAGCAGGGGACTTGGATATATGGTGGTAGTCGAATACCTTCGTCAGTTCCTCCAGGGAAAATATTTCCTCATTTCCTTCCGGACTCCAGCCCAGCAGGGCTACAAAGTTGATGATAGCTTCGGATAAAAATCCCTGTTCCACCAGATCCTCATAGGAGGAGTGGCCGCAGCGCTTGGACAGCTTGTGATGCTCCTCATCGGTGATCAGGGGACAGTGGACATACACCGGCACCTCCCAGCCAAAGGCCTCATAGAGACGGTTGTACTTAGGGGAGGAGGAGAGATACTCATTGCCCCTTACTACGTGGGTGATTCCCATCAGATGATCATCTACCACGTTGGCAAAGTTGTAGGTGGGATAGCCGTCTGATTTAATCAGAATCATATCGTCCAGCTCTGCGTTGTCCACCGTGATATCTCCATAGATCTCATCCTGAAAGGTAGTACTGCCCTCCCTGGGGTTGTTCTGCCTGATCACATAAGGGATGCCGGCAGCCAGCTTCTCCTCTACTTCCTCCCTGGAAAGGTGGAGGCAGTGCTTGTCATAGATATTGATTTCCTTTCCAGCCAGCGTCTGAGTCAGAGTGGCCAGCCTCTCTCTGTCGCAGAAGCAGTAATATGCCTGGCCCTTTTCGATGAGCTTTTTGGCGTACTCCAGATAGATGCCGGCGGCCTGCCTTTCGCTCTGCACATAGGGGCCAGCCTCCCCGTCCTTATCCGGCCCCTCATCATGTACCAGCCCGGTTTTTTCCAGAGTGCGGTAAATGATGTCCACGGCTCCCTCCACATATCTTTCCTGGTCGGTATCTTCTATACGGAGGATAAAGTCCCCACCCTCATGCTTTGCAATCAGGTAGGCATAAAGCGCGGTTCTTAAATTTCCCACATGCATCCGGCCCGTAGGGCTGGGAGCGTATCTTGTCCTTATCTTTGCCATTACTTCTCTATTCCTTTCCCAATTTCCCTGTCAGGTATTTTCTTTTCTGCAGAAGCCTTGAAGCCGGCCACTGCCTTGGCAGCCTGGGGCACCGCTATATTGGTGCCGGCACCGGCAATGCATCCGCCGGGACAGGCCATTCCCTCGATCAGACAGCCTGTTTTCTTTCCCGCCTTGGCTAACATCAGCATCTTTTTACAATCTGCCAGATTCTCCGCATGTTCAATGTTGACCTCCACATCGGGATAGTATTCCCGGATGCATTCCTCAATGGCGCTGGCCACACCGCCGGCTACACCGTAGCCTCTTCCGGCTCCTGTAGCGTCCTCCATCCTGGCGGAAGGGCTGATATCCTTCAGCACCATGCCCTTCGCCTCAAACATTCCGGCCAGCTCCTCAAAGGTGATGACAAAGTCTACATCCGAACGCACTGTCCGTCTGGAGGCCTCCAGCTTTTTGGAGGCACAGGGGCCGATGAATACCACGCTGGCATCGGGGTGGTCGGCCTTAATCCTGCGGGCAGTGGCCACCATGGGCGTGAGGGCGTTGGAAATACTCTCCAGGTTATCCGGGAAAAACTTTTTGGCCAGCACCGACCAGGACGGACAGCAGGAGGTCAGTAAAAAGGGCAGCTCGCCGGAGGCAACCGAATGCACATAATGCTCTGCCTCTGCCATAGCCCCTATATCCGCTCCGATGGCCGTTTCATATACATCATAAAAGCCCAGTTCTTTTAAGGCCGTCTTCACCATATCAGGGGTCACATCCGAACCGAACTGGCCTACAAAGGCCGGAGCAACCTGGGCAATGATTTTCCGTCCCGACTGCATGGCCCGGATCAACTGGAAGATCTGGGACTTATCCGCTATAGCGCCAAAAGGACAGTTTACCATGCACTGTCCGCAGGAAACGCACAGGCTTTCATCGATGACGGCCCTCCCATACTCATCATTTTTGATGGCATTCACCCCGCAGGAGGCCAAGCAGGGCCTTACCTGATGGGAAATGGCATCGTAGGGGCAGACAGCCTTGCATTTACCGCATCTGATGCATTTTTCCTGATCAATCACCGATTTTCCATCCTGCATGGAAACTGCATCCTTGGGACATACCTCACGGCAGGGATGGGCAATGCAGCCCATACATTTGTCCGTCACGCTGTAGCGGTTCTCCGGACAGCCGTTGCAGGCAGAAGGGATAACCTGCATGAGGGGAGGCTCATAGTATTTTTCATCAATATCGCTCTCAGCAAGTCCCTGGGTTGCGTGCACCGGCATATTCTCCGGCCTCAGTGAAAGACCCATAGCCAGACGGATACGCTCTCTTACGATGGCCCGCTCTCTGTAAACATTGCCATATTTGGATTCATCATAATTTACAATCTTATAGGGCAGCGCCTCCACATCATTGATCAAATCTTCTGAGCTGTACGCCAGGTTTGCAACCTCCTCAAAGATGCGTCTTCGTATTTTGCGAACCTCTGTATCAATCCCTCTCATCCTCTAACCATGCTCCTTCCAAAGTTTCCTCAAGACATTGTTAACAATTTATCATATTCTTTTCTTATTTTTACATAAACCTGTGAGGAAATCAAGAACTTTCTTACCAGGCATCCATTCTGCATCGAATCCAAGGCAGTGCCGACCTGCTACTTCCTAAAATCATCCAGGTCCTTTGCAAAGGAGCTTCTGAGTGTGCTGTCTATGGTATAGACGGTATTTTCCCCCTCCACACAAATATAATATTTAGAAACGGCAGAGTTATAATCGCCGATATTAAACTGCAGATCCGCCTGCTCCGTCTGTATGGAAACCGAGATCACCGGTTCCGCAAGGCCGTACTGTGACAGGTCTCCTACCTCTTCGATCCGGTCCTCGCTGTGTATGGAAACCGCCTTTTTGACCAGGTCTTCCACCAGAGAAGCATCTGCTTCCGGCAGCTCGTCCTCACCACAGATCCATTCCTCGCCTTCCTTTTGAAAGCTATAGCTTCCATTTTCATTGTCCAGGGAGATGCGGGTGACGGAAGCTGCATCCAGTTCCACCACCGGATAGCTCTCCGTCTCGCTTTCCTCCCTATGGCCGGCATTGTAATTTTTCATGCCTATATAGCCTGCGGCAGTCAGAAAAAGGACGGCAGCCATTAGCATCAACTGATTTCTTTGCCTTCGCATTCTTTTTCCCACCTCCTTTTCCAAGCAGTCAGACTTTCCGACGCTTTAGCCAGACCAAGAAGCCGCCTGTCAGGATAGCCAGAGGAATGACCAGCGTGATCGTACATCCCATCAGGACAACATTGGATTGAGTAAGTGTCAGATATTCTGTGTCATAGCTTTTGGCCGGTACAGCCACTCCTGTGGGTATGGCTTCTGCCAGTTCCTCCAGACTGGAGGAGAACAGTTTCCTATTTGCTCCGGATACCATAGCATCTGCTGAGGAGGTAAAAAGGCTCTCGCTGGAATAGATCAGAGCCGCAGAGCTGCTGTCTCCCTCTGTCTTTACTGCCTTTACCCCCAGTACAAAGGGGCCTGAGACATCTGTTTCCTGCCGGGTGTATTCGGTAAGGCTTTCCAGATCCGATTTGGTATAGGATTCCTGGCTGGTGGACAGCAGCGTGGTCAGTTCCAGTCCTTCCTCCGGCTCCTCCGGCAAAAGCAGTCCCTGTGCATAAGGGGCGAAGATAAAGGAGCCGCTTACAGAATCCGTCACTGAATCATATTCTACCGTAGGAAGAATATAGAAGGGGCTCTGATAGTAAGCATCCATATCCCCCTCCAGAACTAGGCCCTCTGCCATGGAGACCCCATAATATTCCAGAATTTTGTGGAAATTGCTCATATTCTCCCGTGTCCAGGCTGTGATGATCAGTGCATTGCCCCCTGCCTTCAGATAATCCAGTACCTTGTTGGTATCATCCTCCGAAAAATCAGAGGCAGGTGCGTTGATCACGATGCACTCCGCATCCTCGGGGATGGCTTCATGCTGCAGCAGATTGATGGTTTCATAATCTATATTGGCCTTTTCTATGGCAGCATAAAAATCTGACTCAAAGACAATCTCGCCATGGCCTTCCAGGAGATACATCTTTGGCATGTCATCGCTTATTACATAAGAGATTGCGCTGGTGATCTGGCCCTCTCCGTCATAGCCTGTGACGATCTGACTGTAGGTGCTGTAGTCGAAGGAGGTCTCATACACGGAACTGTAGTCAATGACCCTGCTTCTTTTCCCGCTTTCCACAATGAGGCTGTTTCTGGTTATGGAAGCATCCGTATACTGGGTATGGAACTTGGGATTTACCACCGGATCCACATAAGAAACCTCTATCTGATCGCTGAGGGCGGCATACTGCTCCAGGGTTTTCTGCAGAGTGGTATCCTGAGAGCCTTCATTTGCCAGTACATAGATGCTTATTTTCTCCTCCAGTCCCTCTGCCAGCGCTTTCGTTTCCTCGCTTAAGGAATACAGCCTGTTGGAGGTGGCGTCAAAGGTGGTGTACCTGGCAGGGATTTCTCCCACAAAAAGGTTGACCAGCACTGCCGCTGCCACCATAGCCGCAATCATGACACTGCTGTAGGCTCCCATTTTGAATTTTTTCACAGATATGCTGTAGCGTCTCTTCTGGATAGACTGGGCAGTGAGAAAAAGGAACAAAAAAATCAGGGTGAGGTAATATACCAAGCTTTTTACATCAAAGATCCCTGATGCCAGATTTTCATAATGGGACAGAAGGTCGAAGGCACCCAACAGCTTCGTAAGCCAGTTTCCGCCGGCAGAAATCATATTGCAGATACCTCTCATCATATATCCCAAAAAAAGCAGGGCAAAGGTAATGACTGCTGCAATTACCTGGCTCTCTGTCAGGGAGGAAACGAATATCCCGATGGCAATACAGGTCAGTCCATAGAGATAAAAGGCTGCCAGAGAGACATAGGACTCTAAAAGAGCAGCCTTCCCGAACTGATTCAGGATCAGCGGATAGACACTGATAATCAAGATGGGAATGGTGAAAATTCCTCCCAAGGCAAGAAATTTGCCCGCTACAATATTACCCACAGAAACAGGGGCGGTCAGGATAAGCTGATCCGTCCGCTGCCTCCTTTCCTCTGCCAATACACGCATGGTGAGCAGCGGCACCGCTATGATAAAGATAAAGCATACACCTGACAGCACATAGGTAAGGTCAGGCAGCCCGCTGAGCAGATTGTATACCGTTGTATAGATACCCGTGATAAATAAAACTGCTACAATGAAAAGGCAGCCGATAAAGGAATGAAAATAGGATTGGAACTCCCTCTTAGCTATTGCTCTCATCTTCTTCCTCCTTTTCTCCCGGCTCCTCTGATTTGAATTCTTTCTGTTCAACGGAGGTCAGTCTCAGGAAAATATCCTCCAGAGTTTTTTCCTCCCGATACATGGAAAGAACAGGCAGCCTGTACTGTGCCAATGCGATGCCCACCTCTCTGCTCATATCTTTTCCGGCTTCTGCTTCTATGGATACATGAAGGATATCCGCAGCCTCCGAACAGGAGATCCGGACTCCTTCCTGTCCTGTCACATCCCGAAGGGCTTCTGTCACCTCTGCCTGAGTGCCGAGTACCGCAATCTTCAGCTCAGCAGTACCGCTCATACGCCGCTGCAGTGCTTTCGCAGAATCGCTGGCCACCAGTCTTCCCTCCGAGATAATCATAATATGGTCACAGACAGCGCTGACTTCCGATAAAATGTGAGAGCTCAGAATCACTGTATGCTTCTCGCCCAGACGGCGGATCAGATCCCTGATTTCAATAATCTGCTTGGGATCCAGTCCAACGGTAGGCTCATCCAGGATAATCACCTCCGGATAGCCAAGGATGGCCTGTGCCAGCCCTACACGCTGTTTGTAGCCCTTGGACAGATTTCTGATCAGTCTGCTGCCTGCCTCCTCAGTCTTGGTCATTTCCATGGCCTCTGTGATCAGTTTTTTTCTTTCTGTTTTAGGTAATTTTTTTAATTCGGCTGCAAATTTCAGGTACTCATACACCGTCATCTCCTGATACAGCGGAGGAAACTCCGGCAGATATCCGATAGATTTCTTTGCCTCCTCCGGCTGTGTAAGGATATCATAGCCGTTGATCCTGACGCTTCCTTCCGTTGCAGCCAGATATCCTGTCATGATATTCATGGTGGTGGATTTGCCTGCCCCATTGGATCCGAGAAATCCGTAGATCTGTCCCTTTTTAACATGAAAGGTCAGATGATCTACCGCCGTGTGGCTCCCATACCTTTTTACCAGGTTTTCCACTTGAATCAAACTATTGTCCTCCCTGCCTGTCATCCTTATGTACTTTACAGTTACATGCATAAATGTAATCCAAAAATGTGTTTTATTTTTTTCCTTTGTGTGAAAAATATGTGAAGATACAGACACATCCCTCTTTTGTCATCATAAAATATATTAAACCTATCCTGAATTTATGAAAGGAGCCTCATGCAGGATTACAATTTCAATGAGTATTTTGACAGATTTCCAATAGCTATGGCCTATGTGCCCTGGCAGCATCTTACAAAAATCTATGAAGATCTGGATAAGGCCTATCATATCGGCACCATTTTTCCTGAGCTGACAAAACCCTTTACAGGAAGGAGATGCGTAAAATGAATTACAGCATGGGCACGGAGCAGAAAAACATGCTCCACAATATAGGGGTTGTGGATTTCGTAACGGTAGAGATGGCACAATATCTTGATACCCATCCTCATGACAGAGAGGCCATAGAATACTTCAACCATTATATGAGGATGAAGAATCAGATGATGAGGGACTATGCGGTAAAATTCGGACCGCTCTCCCTCTCGGTGGCAGACTCATGCAGCAAGGAATGGAAATGGGCACTGCAGCCGATGCCCTGGGAAGGAGGATGCTAAGATATGTGGAATTATGAGAAAAGACTGCAGTTTCCGGTAAAAATCACACAGCCCAATGCGAAGCTTGCCCAAGTCATTATCAGTCAATTTGGCGGCCCGGACGGTGAACTTGCGGCTTCTATGCGTTATCTTTCCCAGCGCTATACCATGCCCTATAATGAGGTGGCTGGACTGCTGACGGATATAGGGACGGAAGAATTGGCGCATATGGAAATGATATCAGCCATCGTTTATCAGCTGACAAAAGATCTTTCCATGGAGGAAATCGAGGCATCCGGCTTTGATAAATACTATGTGGATCACACCCTGGCACTTTGGCCTCAGGCAGCAGGCGGCACCCCCTTCAATGCATGTGTATTCCAATCCAAAGGAGATCCTATAACTGATCTGACAGAAGATTTGGCGGCAGAACAGAAGGCTCGTTCAACCTACGATAATATTCTGCGCCTGGTTCATGATCAGGAGGTGTGTGACCCGATCCGTTTCCTGCGTGCAAGGGAGATTGTGCATTTTCAAAGGTTTGGTGAAGCGAACCGAGAGGTTTGAAACGTCATATTAAGATTTATTTTCATATCTGTAATATAAGCGAATTCGACAGATAAATCAATCAGATTCGCCAAACAATCTCAACATTTCCATTAGCAATGCGAATGACCTTGATCAAGGCATCCACAACAGATTGCTTATCTTCAAAGGAAAGTGTTTCCCATTTTTGTACATGGTCTGTAATCTGCCCCATTTTTTTGGCCGAAGAATCGACCGAATCAGTCAACAATTCGGCTTCTAAGGACTTTCGTTGACTGTCCAGATCAGTCACTCTGTCATTAATATATTTCATTAATATACTATTGGCCTGTGTTACCTTGGAAAGCAGCTCTTCTATTTCTTCTGAAATCTGCTGCAGCCTAATCTTCTTTTCCATGTTCTGCTGGGAAAAATTTTCGTCAACTCCATTAGATAATTTTTGGAACTCAGCCAGCTTTTTCTTGATCGCACCTACCATATGCTCCTCTAGGATATCGGCATAGATGGTACAACCTGCCCCTTTGCAGTTATTTCCAAACTGACTGCAGACAAAATAACGACCCCATCTGGTCTTTGCCTTGCGTATCGTCAGGGCATATCCACAGTTACCGCACTTTACCTTTCCGGACAGCCAGGAGTTCTTTGCCTTACAGGTTTTGGTAGACTGCCGGTTATTTAGGCAACGTATCCGGCATGCCAGCCAGGTCTTTGATGAGATAAAACCCTGATGGGGGGCCAGTACCAACTCCTTATCCGCCAAATCGCACTGCTTTCTAGTGGAAGATGCGGTACCTTTGTACAAATAACAGGCATTATAGCCTGTAAAATCACTGGCTGGATTGTAAATATTTGTACCCTGGCTCTGGAAGAAATTATAAACATCAATATCAGCTCTGACATACACCGGATTGCGAAGCATTTCACTGATCCGCGCCGTGTTCCAGGTGCTGCCTCGGAGTTTTTTTATCTGATGCTCATTCAGGTAACGAATAATATCCCCCAAGGAGTTCGAGCTGTCCGCATACATGGAATAAATGAGTTTAATCTGCTCACTCTCTTCTGGAACCTCTTCATACATGGAAGTGCGGACATTGTCAATGACCGTTTCGATCAGACGGTACCCATAGGGGATGCGGCCTCCCATATAAAATCCCCTTTTACTTCTGGCATAATAAGCATCGGTCACACGCTTCTGGATGGTCTCTCTCTCCAGCTGCGCAAATACAATACAGATATTCAGCATGGCCCGACCGATTGGTGTGGAGGTATCAAATTTTTCAGTAGAGGAAACAAATTCTACCTGGAACCTCTGAAATGTCTCCATCATATTGGCAAAATCCAGGATGGAACGGCTGATACGATCCAGTTTATAAACAATCACTCGTTTTACCTTACCGGCAGCAATGTCAGCCATCATTTTCTCAAAACCGGGTCTGTGAGTATCTTTGCCGGAAAAGCCCCTGTCTATGTATTCAATGTATGGCTCCCCACGGGTTTCATATCGGCAGTACTCCAACTGGCTTTCTACGGATATACTGTCCTTTTTTTCAATGGACTGACGTCCATACAATGCATCATATTTCATGGCAAGCCCTAACTATATTTTTTAAAAATCCTGAAAAGCTGTTCTGAAATCTCCTGCTTGACAGGTTCTCTTTTCTGCTGGGAATAATGGGGTGTCAGATTCATGACACAAACATTCATTCCCTGCACACTGATTTGTAACACGTTTTTGGTATAACTATTTTCTTTTGTCATAACACACACCTCCGAAACTGTTCGATATATTATATTTGAAACAGCCAGTACATTATACTAAGATGACAGGTTAACCTCCAATACTTCTAAATACATCATAATGAACTTAATGTGATGTACGCGTTAATAGCGTACATCTTGAAATATGAAAGGAAGTATAAGATGAAAGTGGTGCTTTGCATACACCACATTAAGTTCACAAACTGATAAAATATTTGCCGGCGGCAGTTGGTCTGCTCCACAGGTAAACTCTCTGGTACAAAGGCTCTTGCGAGTGAAAATCCCAGGGTTGCCTTGCATGGTTCTCATGCACCCTGCCCATTGCGTGGTCGGCGGTGTGGCCGGGCTGTGGCTGCAGGGGTGTATCATTATCACTGTCCATGCTTCATTGCCCCATTCCTTACCACGGATGGTTAACAGAAAAGCTGTTTTGCTCCCTTTGTCGTTTCATACTTCATTCACAGATCAAGATCATCGCGCAGCCTCTATTTAAGCTCCACATGCACAGACGTTACCGGACTTCTATGACATGGCACACCACTTGCCATGTATTTTCCAAGGAACCTTGTTGAAATATGCGATATCGCATATTTTTAAGTAAGTGCAGCCCGGCTTGTCCGAACACGCACATTTTATAATAAAAAGGCTATGCCTTTTATTACCATGCTCTTAAAATTCACTGGTATCACTTTCTTTACTTTTTATTGGGATATATACCCTCTGCCCGCAATCCGGGCAGAATTTTGTTTTATATCTCTCCAGTAATTCTTTGTCTATTTCTATCCCACACCTTTTGTTCGGGCATCGGTAGCCACACTGTGTCTTTCTGGCCACCTTAGGGTACTGCAGCTCCTTTAGCTGTTCATTCTCATGTTTCAGATGGCTTGTCTCCGCCGCTATGATGTCTTCCACATCGGCCTCTTCTTGGGAGAATGATTCCCGCAAGCCATCTACTGCCTTATCCAATTTATAGAAAAGGGTATCCAATGGATTCCATTTTGTTGTAAATAACTTTTTCATCATGAATAATCTTTCACCTTCATACATTAATTGATCCGGTTACTTAATCATCTCCGGAGGTACTTTAATCATTTCATGCGCCGCAAACCGGCGAACATTGATAAAGTATCTATGATAGCCTGGAGATCCCAACTTCGTGGTGAATGGGCGTCTCAAGACACCCTCTCGCCCCTTCCGATTTTAACCTCATTTTCTGCTTTCAGAGCTGCCAAACCACGATTAATTAAGTCTCTAATCATATCGTTCTGAGTGCACTTGTTTTGCCCAATGTCATTACAAACTTTGCACCCTGCAGAAAATTCATAAAATCTCTCTGCTCGCCCTGACTCAATTCAGAGATGAAATCCATTACCTCAACTGCCATTGCCTTCTCGCCCTGAGGCAATACAATATCCATTCTCTTTTCATCTACTACTGTTGCCATTTCAATCAACTCCTTTCATTTTTGCATTAAATGGACATACCAAAATATTTCATTGTGTTTAGAATATAACATATTGTGTTATATTTTGCAACACTTTTGTGTGATAATTATTGTGTTGTGTTAAAAACTATGATATAGTTGCACTATGGAGGTAAAAAATGAATATTAGCGAGAGAATCAAACTACTTAGGAAGGATCTAAATAAAAATCAAGCTGAATTTGCTGCATCACTTGGTCTTAGACAATCCACTGTTGGAAATTATGAAAGCGGTTCCCGGAGCATTAGTAATGCAACAATATTGGCCATATGTAGAGAGTGGCAGGTTGATGAAGATTGGCTGCGATATGGTACAGGCGGTGAGGGACCTATATATATGAAATCTAACACATTCAGCCTAGATGAGTTTGCTAAGCAGCATGGTGCCACTGAGCTAGAGCTCAATATTCTGAAGGCATATTTTGAATTGGATCCTGCCCTGAGAAATGATTTAGTGCAGCATTTCAAAGAAAGGCTCACTATTTCTCGGGCCACTGCTGTTAACATTGTTCCTCAATCAGTTTCAAATACGAATGATTTAGATATAGAAAATGAAGTAACTGAATATCGCCAGGAGTTATTTCTCGAAAAGAAAGCAGCGGAAAGATCCGCAGTCTCCGGCACTATAAACGCAAAAGAGGCATAACATAAGCGCTGATATTTCTATAAAAAAAACCCCGGCTTTCGCCAGGGTCCATGAGATAATGCTCATATATTGTCGCAAATATATGAGCATTATCTCCCGGTAATTTCTCATTGAGCATCGGGTCAACTTCTTTCGCAATAATGGATAAAACAAAAGCGACCAACTTTTTACGGTTGATCGCCTTTGGTTTAGTCATTATTCTCTTTACAAAACTCAAAATATTTATTTACTGCGGATCTCAAATTCGCCATGCGGTATCTTATGTTTGCATTATCCTTGAAATGAAACTCGGTAGGTGCTTCTTTCTTTGCTCTTTCGTCAGCAATAGAATACTGCATTTTGCTCAATAACCGCTTTCCTTTATCAAGGGCATACTCTGTATCCAAATCAATCTGAAAAGCCGTCTCGACAGCTTTACATCTGCTCATGCAATCGCTTGTCGGTTTTTTCTTAATCCTTGTTGACAGCCACTCTTTGAAATCCTCTTTACGCATACTGGCAACCTCCGTCAATCTTTCAAAATAGTAATCCAACTTTCATCAAAATTGATTGCTTTAAGAACATCGTTCTTTTGCAATGTCGGCGGTTGCTTCACTCGAAACTTTACGGCTTCCTTGGGAACTTCCGTATGGATAGTAAATTGTGAACCGTGCGGTTGCCATGTAAAGCAAACTCTGTTATTGTGGTCTAATCCAATCAGATTGCCGTTGCTATTTACTTCCCAATGATAGTCGGTTGTCCTGTATCTTGTAGTTTCTTCCTCAAATAATCTGTATGACAGCAAATCATAGCTTCTTACCAAAACAGCCGTTCTTACTCTGCTATAATGGTCGGTAGCAATATTGATTCGTTCATTCCAGATGTTAAGAACCGCTTCGCCAGTTTTCTGAATATCCTTGTGTGGGTCAGTTATGCCGTATGAATAATCGGGAGAACATCTTCCGCTTATCAATCTAACACTTGTGCTTGCAAATGGGTCTTTAACCTTAACGGTTTTTACCGACCAACAGTTTTTGTCTAACACAACATCTGC
>JALESH010000084.1 GCA_022781985.1 Lachnospiraceae bacterium
GTAGGCCTTCCTTGCCCGGGCATCCAGCTTCACATACCGGTAATTATCGATCCGCTCCGGGAGCTCTAGGTAGTCCTTGGCCGAAAGGCTGATGCAAATATCCTGGATCCGATGTCTAATCTCTTCCTCCGCGCCAGGTAATGGGTCGTAAGAGAAAATGGTTGTCCGGTTCCTGGAGCCCGGAACGAAATAATTATTCCGGTATTCGGTCAGTGTTCGCCCCAGCCTTACGCCCCCATCCAGCAAATACACCTGGGCCCACAAGTCAGTCAGACCATTAGGGGATGGGGTGCCTGTCAGCTCCACCAGCCGGCGAATATGCCGGCGGATGTTTTTTAATGCCTTAAATCGTTTGGCCTGATGGTTTTTAAAGCTGCTGGACTCGTCCAGCACCACCATGTCGAAAGGCCAGTCATTGCGGTAATAGTCTACCAGCCAAGGGATATTTTCCCGATTGATCACATAGACGTTTCCGGGGCTATTCAGTGCACGGATCCGCTGGCTTTTGCTGCCCAGTACCGCCTGCACCTTCAAAAATTTTAGGTGATCCCACTTAGCCTGCTCCCTGGACCAGGTATCCTCCGCCACCTTCTTTGGCGCCACCACAAGACAACGGGAAATCTGCAGTCGGTTAAAAACCAGGTCATTAATCGCTGTCAGGGTGATTACGGTCTTTCCCAGCCCCATGTCCAGAAAAAGGGCCAGGGCATCCTCCTGAATGATGCGCGTAATGCAGTATTTCTGGTAGTTATGCGGTGTAAATTTCATCGCTTTCCTCTCTCTCTGTCCAGAATGGCTCGGATGACTGATGCTGCAGATTCCTCATCGTCCACTACTGCTGTCATGCAGCCCAGGGTCTCCAGCTCCCTTTTTCGGTGCTCCTGCAGTTTCCGGGGTGTTTCCCCCTTTTTTTTCAGCTCAACGAAACAGATACGGCCTTCCGGAAGGATGACGATTCGGTCTGGCACCCCAGCATTTCCGGGGGACACAAATTTATAAGCTTTTCCACCCGCCTGTTTCACCATCTCACGAAATTTCTCTTCCAGCTCGCTTTCTCTCATCCAATCCAACTCCCTTCGTCTTCTCTCATGCACACGTGCCTGCACGCCATTTCTTACGCGTGCGCACGCGCACGTACGCGTATATTTCACGTGTGCAGGGGTACAGGGGTACATATTACCCTTATTTCCCTTGTATAATATATTTATATATAAAAGAATGTTTACATGTTTACAGATGGCAATTTCTCCAGCATTTAAGCGGCTTTCAGCGTCAACATTAGAATGTTTTTTGCTGTTTACATGTTTACAATTCAATGTAAACATTATTAAAACATTTAGAATGTTTACACCCCAGAATGTTTGCAGCTTATGAACCCTCTTTGCAACCCATATTCTCCTCCAAATCTGGCAACTCCCTTTGCCCTCTCCCAGCCATCCATCCTCTCCAGAACACTGTTGATCTCCTTGGCATCGGACTTCTTCATCCGCGTATGACCAGGCATCCTGAAACACTCGTTCCAGATCTCCAAGGCACAGATCCTGTCCCGGTATACCAGCTGGTCTTCCTGATCCTGCTTCCTATCAAACTCTGCTCCTAGCCAGCTGATCCTCTCATACATACTTTTCCTGTACCAGTCCTTCGGTACTTTTCGCTCCAAAAACTCCCTGATAACCCCCTCCGAGTAGGATGCCTCCCGGTGCTCCTCCTGGACGTTTTCGGCCAGCTTCTGAGCCTCCGAAGACAGCGTCAGGGGCTCCCCTAACCGGTACAGGCAGACCGCTTCTGCCCAGATCTGTGCAACCTCTCCCGGCAGGTGCTTCCATACATTTTTTGAATGCCCGCTGCCCTTTAAATCCACCGGCCAGAACCGCCTGTTACCCGTATAGTCTTTTAAAAATTCCTGCTCGTTTGTGGTTCCTACGATAATGCACTGCCTTAGGTGTTTTTGTGTTCTCCGCCCATAGGCCGATCGGTAAATATCATCGCCCTTGGACAGGAACTGCTTGACGGTGTTCATCTCTGATTTTGTCATACCTGTCAGTTCCCCGGCCTCCAGGATCCAGTAGCCCTGTAAAAGCTCCGCAGCGTCCTTGCCCTCAAAGGTGCACAGGCTGTCACTGTACCAATCCATGCCCAGGACCCGAAAAAAGGTGCTTTTGCCCACCCCCTGCCGCCCGGCCAGGATCAGCATGGTGTCAAACTTTACACCGGGGTGGAACACCCGGGCCACTGCTCCAACTAAGGTCTTACGCACAGCCTCTCTGGTGTACAGGGTGTCCTCTGCGCCGAAATAGTCAATTAGCAGCGTATCGATCCTTGCCACGCCATCCCACTGCAACTGCTCCAGCCAGTCCCTGAGCGGGTGGATCTGGTGACCCCTGCTGTAAACGGAAAGGCCGTCCATGACACGCTCCTTTCCTGTGATCCCATATACCAGCTCCAGGTAAAATCGCAGACCCGCGTCGTCATCATCCCGCCACTGCCTGACTGTATAAGGATAGGATGCCGGCTCCCAGGGCAGGCAGCCGCAGGACATCACCCTACCGGACATGGCATCCAGGTAAACCCTGTCCTTCAGCTGTGGGTCGTGCTCCAATACCGTTTGTACGTTGTGAATGGTGGATAGAACCTTCCCCGTCTGCTGGTTCCGCTGAAGCTTCAGCACCCAGTCACTGTCCCCTTCCTCCAGACTCCCTCCTGTGAGCTGCTCAAAGCTGGCCACAGCCTCCGCGTGCCTCTCCCTTGCCAGGCTTTCCGCCACTGCCGGGGTCTCCGCCGCGAACTGGCACATCAGCTTAAAGGAAGGCAGGTTCCCCACTGGGGTATCCGGTTTCGATTCATCGTCTTCCTCCCCGAACAAATGGATCCTTACCAGGTCGAAAGAATTCACGAGCCTGCCGGAGCAAGGGTCTGTGGCGTGGTGGCTGTAAAGGAATTTTCCATCCTCATATAGTACTGCGCCGCCCACAGTGCTGCCTCCGGTGTAGGTAAATCGCCCAGTGTCCGCACAGGGCTCATAGATCCCCGGCAGGAATTGATCCATGGCCTCCTCTATGGTAAACTGTCTGCAGAATGCCCCTACAATCCCCTTTTTGCCCAGGGGGTCTCCCTGCTTCCTGGCCGACCTGTCCCGGATTTTTGATGCACCAGGAACCTCCGGCCATTCCGCCACGTTCCGCCAGTCCGTATAGGATGCAAGCATCCCCTCTTTGGAAAGAAAGGGCTTGTCTTCATACACAAAAACATATTCGCTGTCCATGCTGCAGCTTGGCCAGTACATAAGGCGCACCGGCTCAAAGGTCGTAGGGTCAAAAATTTGCATCCCGATAAAGGATGCCAGCTTTCTTGCAATGGGCTCATATTCGTCCGGCCCACAGGGCGCATCCAGAGGGACGATCACTCGCAGCCTGGGGGCCGCCCCTTCATGCTTCCTGGTGGAATAGACTCCATAGGCGCATCCCAGCCCGGACAGGATGCCCAGCACCTGCTGTGTCCCTCCAGGCTCTATGGTATCCGCATCCAATGTGATCAGATGCCTCTCCCCTGCATTCCCATTCTTTCTGCGGCTCCCGGTAAGGACACCCCCTACAAAGCCCCCTACGTCCTTTAGTTCGTCCTGTTTCTGCTTCGGCAGGGATTTATACTCCTGGAAGCTTTCCTGTGTCCTTATGGGCTGGGAAAGCCTTACCAGAAATTCAGACCAGTACAGTTCCTGCCCATTCCACTGGGTCGCTTTCCTGCTGTTTCCTGTTGTTATCCTGATCTTTCTGTCGTACTGCATGCTGCGCCCCCTAATCCTTCTTGTAATAATATGCTTCAAAACCATCTGCCTCCAATGGAAGCCCTTCCGCCCAGCAGGGCAGCCGGCACATCAGCCGGATGGCCTCCTCCAGACTCTGTCCGCTTCCCTCAGGTGCCTCCAGCACCACCTCGTCATGAATATGAAAGCTGGTGGCATAGCCTCCAAACTGCAGGTTCGCCAAGGCATTGGCCAATAGATCCCTGGACGTAGCCTGAACAATGTTCTCTACCAGCTTCCCTCCATAGGTTGACAGTGAGGCCCATTTGCGGGTTTTTTGATCCACCCCCTGGAAATGAATGGCCTCCCGCCCCAGCTCATTCTGCCGGATCTCAGGCTTATAGTAATATAGCCGCCTACCGCTTAGCAGACGGATCATCAGATAGTCCTCATCTCTCTCAAAGGAAACACCACAGGGCAGAGAACTTTGGACACCATACCTGACAGTTTCCAGGGCATGTCTCTCTGCCTGATACCAAAAATCTACAATCCTTCTGTTGCTGCCCCTCCACCGTTTGACAATGTCCGGAAGTTCTTCTTCCGAAAGCCCCATGTTTAACGCCCCCATGGAAACAAGGGAGCCTTTCCCTCCTTGATATCCGAGGGCCAGTTCTGCAATCTTGCCTTTTGCCCGCAGGCTATATTCCGGGTTCCCTTTTCGTATTTTTTCCACTGGCACACCAAACATAGTTGATGCAGACGCTTCGTAAATTTTCCCGTGGGTACGGAATACTTCCATCCGCCACTGCTCCCCGGCCAGCCAGGACAGCACCCGCGCCTCGATTGCTGAGAAATCTGCTACCAGGAACTTATGCCCCGGTGCCGGGACAAAGGCTGTCCGGATCAGCTGGGACAGGATGTCCGGGATGCTTCCGTAAATTGTCTGCAGGATATCCCCCCGGCCCTCTTTCACCAGCTGTCTAGCCAGATCAAGTGTAGCGATGTAGTTCCGGGGCAGGTTCTGGATCTGCACCAGCCGCCCCGCCCACCGGCCTGTCCGGTTGGCCCCATAAAACTGTAAAAGCCCTCGGATGCGCCCATCCGGGCAAACACAAGCCGCCATGGCCTGGTACTTTTTTACAGAGGTCTTCCCGAGTTCCTTTCGCAGCTTCAGCACCTCTTTCACCAGTTGGTCTCCCTCCTTGTCTGCCAAGAGGCTGGATACTGTTTGCTTGTCCAGGCTCTCCAGCTCCTGTCCGGCATGCAGCTCTACCCACTGCTTTAACTGGGCCACGCTGTTAGGGTTCTCCAGTCCTGTCAGCTCCCTGGCTTTTCCGGAAAGCTCTTCCTTTGTCTGGCTGCTGATGTTTAGTGCTCCCTGTACAAGTTCCAGGTCTATGGCGGCTCCCCGTTGGTTGATCTGCTGATCCAGTACCCATAGCTGCCGTTCCTGCTCTGGCATGGGGTGCTTCTGGAGGATCCTATGGATCTCCCTCTCACTCTCTACGTCTCTGGCACAGTATTCTTTGAACAGCTGCCATTTCTGTTTATCATGGTACCAGTAGTTTCTGGTGCGCCCATAGTTGGTCCTGCATGGAATGCAGGGGATGCAAAAGTAACGGATCAGCTGACGGCCCACGGCCATCTTCTGACGATCCTCCGAAATTCCCATCGCCTTCCCTGCCTGGCCAAGCTGGCCTGGAAAGCCACAGTAATAGGAATGGGTCATGGTACAGTGCCACTGGCTGATGTCCGTAGTATAAAACCTGTTGATACAGTTAATCTCAAAAGCCGCATTATGAGCTACCTTTTCCACCTTAGGGCTGCATAAGTCTGCAAGAACCTCTCCGGGTATTTGTTCTCCTGCCGCAAGGTCTACCACCCTCACTGGTTCCCAGTCATAGGCATAAGCAAACAAGAGGATCTCAAAAGATGGGGACTGCGCATACCGGTACAGCCCAGCTTTTTTGATATCAACGTCCGAAAATGTCTCTAGGTCAATGTGTAAGGTTCTCATCCGATTCCCATTATGCCACCGGCCATCATGGGGCCACCGGTGGCAGGGTCAATCTGCTGGAACTGCGTAGGCTGTGCATACTGTGACTGCTGGAACTGCGTAGGCTGTGCATACTGTGACTGCTGATAAGTTCCTGTCATGCCGCTATAACTGTTGCTCCCCCCGAAGGCTTCCTCTGCACTAACCTGGAAGGTGAGCGGCTCTCCGTCTTCAATCTTTTGAACAGCATTCAGTCCGCATCCGATCCCCTTGTTCCCGTTTTTGTTATACGCGAAAAAATTGATATTTGCACGGATATAGCACCCGCTGTACAATTCTGCCGGGTTGATGATGGGCTGCAGATCCAACCCTACGATGGACGGTTGGAGATATGAGGATGCTGTCATCACCATGTGCCCCTTGCACTCTTCCCCAAAGGCTTCTCCGGAAGGTCTTAATCCGTCCCCGTCATGGATGGGGATCCGGCACATGGGTGGTACCATGCCGTTAAATACCGTCTGTGCACTCTCCTGCTTTACTTTTTCGATCTCCCCGTAGATTGCGTTGATGATTGCAACATCTGTCTTTGGGATCAGAAGCGTAATAGAATATTTAGGATCCCCCCCGTTTTCCGGCACCCTGGGCTGGAATATGTTTACATAGGATGCCCTTACTTTTCCTGTTGTGATTGCCATGTTATTTTTCCTCCTTATATGTATTTTTTCCGCCGAAGGCTTCCTCTGCCCTGGATCCAATATTTATGGCCGGCCTCTTATCATCTGCCGGCGCAAGGGTGGGTTTTCCTTGCGGTTTGATGATGTAAGGAGTGAGAAGTTTCCCTCTCTGTTCCTTTGGTATCAATTTCTCCAGCTCCCCTAATGGGATAGGTTTTTTAGTGTAAAGTACTGCTTCTTCATATCCGGCGGCCATTAATCCGGCAAAAACCTGATCAGGATTGGTCAGCTCTCTGTTGCTTCGCCCTTCCACCAGCTTCCATCCAGGCACATCCTGTCCTTTCAGCAGCTCTCCCTGGGCATAGGCCTCCAGCTTGCCCACCCAATCTTTTAAGAACTGGGCACGTTTCAGGATGCTCCCCACTTCCTCGTTTGATAACAGTGGTGGCTTCCTGATCTGGTCAGTGGCCTTGTCTAGCGCCTCATCCATCAGGGACATGTGCATATCTGCGGTTGCCCTGCATCGGCCGTAGACCTTGCAAAAACCCTCCTTGCAGTAACTTCCGGGACTGAACTCCCCCTCCCCTTTATAGGCTAGGGCTGAACGGGGTTTTACGAAGGAATCCCCCCAGTCCAAAAGATCTTTCCGTGTTGTTGTCCACAAAGAATAGTTCCGGATCCGTGGCTGTACAATGTGGAAATGTACGTTTTCTATGGTAAAGAGCATTTTATACTCATTCCAGGCTCCCAACCCATAAAGTGCCATTTGTGGGTTATTTTCCGCTTTCACAGGAACTCCCATTCCGTATTTAAAATCAATAATATGCATATCGTTTCCATAGATAATGATGCAGTCCCCTGTCCCAAAGCCTTCCGGAGCCCAAGGGCTGTAGTCCAGCCGTTTTTCCACTGCTACAAATGGCGCATGTGGGAATTCGAAAGAAATGGATGACACATAATCCACATATTCATCTGTATAGCTTTCCATCTCTGCCTGATAAAGTTCCTCCCCCTGCAGCTTTTTCAGGCGGCTCTTATAGGTACGATCCGACATGTTTCTGTCCACAAACAGACGGTTCAGCTTCAGCTCGCAGATCGCGTGAGCCAATGTTCCCTCTTTGGCATAGTCTGATTCCACATCTGGCATACTTTCCTCCAGCACGGCAGAGGGAGTGCAGTAAAGCCATTTTTTAGCGCTGGAGGCGGACAGCAACGCATGCTTTCTTTCTTCCATTTTCTTTCCCATCAGATCTGAGCACCTACCCCTCTGAGCATGGTGGCGAACTCACCATAGCGTTCCTTTGGCAGTTCTGTCATGGCCTGGATCCCGAACTGCTGCAGGATGCCCATGACCTGAGGACCCTTTCCGGCAGACATCAGCCCGGCAGCTGCCACCTGGAGCTGCTCTATGGTATAGCCCTGTACGTTTGCTGTTGTGGGCACCACGGGCTGACCTCCCGAACCGGCCTGCCCCGGCTGTGTAGGTAACTGATTCGCTGTCTGCGGCGGCATCATAGGAACAGCCTGCTGTCCTGCCGGGGGATTTACCGGATGCGCCATTGGCACAGCCTGTTGGGCTGTCTGCGGCGGCATCATAGGAGCGGCCTGCTGCGCTGCCGGAGGATTTACCGGCTGTGTAGACGGGATCCCTGCGAGTGCTGCAGCCCCCGCGGCATGTTTTGCATGGCAGTGCCCTGCAAGGCGGTTAATTGCTTCCGTCAGTTCTGTTATCCCCTCAACAATGATTTTGACTTCAATTTTGTTCATTCTTTCTTCCTCCTTATGGTACTTGATTTATTTGTTGCTTTTCTCTTTCCTGACCTTATCCTTCTGGACATCCCCAGCGAATACCGGAAGCCTTTCATCATTGATCATGTAAAATTCCACATCCCTGTACATGAAATAGTATCTTAACGGATTTTTTGCATTTGTTGTAACTTCTTCCACCAACTTTGCTCCGATCGCATCCGCAAGGATCTCAATTCCGCTGTATATCTGCATTTTTTCTTCCGTCAGCGTTACCTCTCTCACTTTGCCTGTGGACAGTTCCAGGCATCTGTTTCCATGAATCTTCCTGATGCAATACACCATCAGATCCAGCCACTCCATGATCTTTTCTTTATCACCTTGACAAACTTCCTTCGCCTGGGCTAATATGGGTATGGAAATATCTCTATTTCCATTTTTTGGTTCTGCGTGGCTTCCTACGGCGTTAGCAGAACCATTTTCATGTCCTTTAATCATCAAACCTTCCTCCTTCTTTTCTGTACATGTAGAAACAGCATGTTCCTACAGCAATAAATGCTACAGACTGGACCAGGCCTGTCCCAAATACGGCATATCCGTCCAGTCCTCCTACACCAAGGATGCAGAATATGAATCCTGCACCGCTCAGCAGGTCTGTCAGTCTCATGGCTTCCTCCTTTGCTTGTCCACCCGGTAACCGCTTAAGCGGTTTCATCCTTTTTGTAAACCATCTCGTCTTTTGTCCTGTAATCTTCACCTCTGTTAATCTGTGCCTTCCATGCTTTTCTTTCTCTTCTCCATTTCTCTTCTTATCAGTTCATTTTTTGCTATCATTGTAACTCTCTTCCATATTTCTTTTGCCTCCTCTGGAGAACATATTGCATCGTCATGTACTCTGATCAGTCCCTCTCCTATCTTGTATTCTTTTATTACTGCCACCTGCATCACCTCCTGTTCATTCTATGTATTGCGGCATGTACACCTTTCCTTTTTTACCCCCTTCCACCATCTCACCATTTTCCTTCACCCTTTCCTCCTGCTGCCGCTATGCAGTCACTTCGGCGGCTTCTTTTTCCTCCCACCTCTTTCTTTCCTCTTCTTTTCCTGCGGCCTTTCCCTCTGCATATGCTGACATTACCATGATCACCATTGATTTTCCCTCAATGTTATTGATTCCCATGAATATTTTTGCCGCCTCATTGATTGCCTGTTTTTTCTCATCTCTTGTCATTTTTTCATCTCTCCCTTTTATCTCTTGCGTTTCAATCTCCAAAGCATGCATATAATGCATACGTCTGCGATGATAATTCCTACGTCCAGTACTGCTCTTAATATTTCCACGCTCTAACCTCCTTTTTTCTAATATTTATATTGACAATGGGTAAGACAGAAGCTATTCTTTTTGTTGGGGAGGTTTCCCTCCCCTTTGGTGTTAATCCAGTAGCTTCTGGATTATGTCAATCAGCTTATCTATTAGGCTGAGGACGGTAAGCAGGATGAGTTTGTTGAGTGTCTTATCCTGCTTACTTTTTTTGTGCTTCTTTTTCTTTCCCATTGTTTTCACCTCCTTGCTTGTATCTTATAGATACATTATAGTATTTTTAAAATACTTTGTCAATATTTTTTTGTATCTTTAATGTACTTTTTTTGTTGACTTAATTTTTGTTTGGTGTTATTCTTAAACCCAATGGAGGTGATAAATTTATATGTCAATAAATGATCGTGTTAAATCCATACGAAAGTCAGAAAAAGTAAATATGACACTTGAAAAATTTGGTGAGCGTCTTGGAGTTAAAAAAAATGCAATTAGTGCTATAGAAAATGGACGGAACTCTCTCACTGATCAAATGACAAAATTAATCTGCCGTGAATTTAATGTAAACGAAGCATGGCTGAGAACTGGAGAAGGAGAAATGTTCCAAGAGAATGACGATGATTTTGCCGATCAGATAAACCGGATCATGACAGGCGAGGACGATACTCGCAAAAATCTTTTTAAGGCCTTGCTTAATGCAAGTGATGCTGATGTTATTGCAATCAGGCATTTCATTATCGAAACCGCTAGGTTGTTTGAGAAAAAAAATGCAGCTTCCTATTCTGAAGCTGAAAAATCCTCGTATTCCGCGGATGTTACGGTCCATGAAGCCGAGGCAGAATATATAAAAAGTCGCTCCGTTTCTGCAAAGAAAAAGGACTTACCTGCTTTGAGTACCACTACAGGCGAAAGCGTAAGTAGAGAGCAAACTATGCCAAATGTTTCTAACCAATGATCCGCTCAATACATATAAATTTCATAAAAAAAGTCCAGGCTTTCGCCGGGGATCCAAAAAAAAGCCCCGGCTTTCGCCGGGACCCCATGAGATAATGCCCATGTATTTTCGCATATATATTGTAGCATTATCTCCCGGTACTTTCAATCAGTTTCCGGGCATTTTTATGCCCATGAGGAGAGATCTACATGCATTCCAACTATCCTATTGAAAAATATTGTGCCTACCTACGCAAAAGCCGTGCTGACCGTGATGCAGAAGATCGCGGCGAGGGCGATACACTGGCCAGGCATCAGAAGCTCCTGGAGGAATTCTCTCTTAGGATTGGATTTCCCATCGAAAAATTTTACCGCGAAGTTGTCTCCGGGGATACTATCGCAGACCGCCCTGTCATGCAGGAGCTTCTTTCTGATGTCGAACGCGGTATTTGGTCCGGAGTATTTGTTATTGAGGTAGAACGTCTTGCTCGTGGCAATACGCGTGATCAGGGTATTGTCTCCGACTGTTTCAAATATTCCGGTACAAAAATTTTAACACCAAATAAAACCTACGACCCAAACAACGAATTCGATGAGGAATATTTTGAATTTGGTCTTTTCATGGCCAGGCGAGAATACAAAACAATTAACCGCCGTCTGCAGCGCGGCAGGATTGCATCTGTACGTGAAGGCAAATATGTCGGCAGCACTGCTCCCTACGGTTACGACCGTATGAAAATCAATGGCGAAAAGGGCTATACCCTCTCCATCAACGATGATGAAGCTGAGGTTGTTCGTATGGTTTTTGACTGGTACTGCAACGGCCTCCTGCTGGATGATGGATCCAGATCCATCCTTGGAACAGACAGTATCGCCTCACGCCTTGACAGCCTCGGTATACGTCCCAGATTTTCTGAAAAATGGTCAAAGGCCACCATTAACGATATGCTCTCCAACCCTGCCTACTGCGGTGATGTCCGTTTCGGTTACCGCCCCTACCAAAAGAAGATGCAGGACGGCAATGTAAGTTCATCCAGGGTCATAAACGAAAAATGCCAGTGGAATCCCGGCATGCATCCGGCTATCATAGAACGCAGTCTGTTCGAGAAGGCACAGGAAATAAAAAGACAGAAGCGGAAATACACGGTCCCCTCTTCCAAAATCCTGCAAAACCCCCTTTCCGGTCTTGTATACTGTAAAAAATGTAATGCCATGATGACAAGGCTTGCTCCTAGTAAAAGGAACAAATACGCCACCTTGAAATGCCCAAATAAATACTGCGACAATGTATCATCTCCCATATTCCTTATCGAGGATCAGCTTCTTTTATTCTTAAGGGAGTGGTTGGAAAGCTATCGCATGGATTCTGATTCTTCTGAATCCATCCCACCTGCTTCTAAGGAAATTGAAATCCTCCAAGCTGCAGTGGCCAAGAATAATTCTGAGATTTCAAAACTGGATTCACAGTTAAATAAGGCCTACTCTTTTTTGGAGCAGGAGATCTATACTGTTGATGTATTCCGTGAAAGGCAGCGATTATTGACCAAGGATATAAATTCTCTTCAGGAATCCAACGAAAAGATTATTTCTGAAATACAAAGGTATAAGGATCTGCAATATTCCTCAGAGCAAATCATCCCCCGTCTGACACATTTGCTGGAGGTGTATCAAAACAGCAGCCCTGCCGTCTGCAATGAGCTGCTGAAAGAATTGATTTTACGTATTGAATATTACAAGGACACGCCTAATACCCGCGGCCATCTTGAAAATATTAATTTTACCCTGGATATTCACCCTAAATTGCCAGAATAAATACTTATGACTTGAATGGGGCTATACATCAGACCATGCAAGCTATAGGTATATTTCTTTGGATTTTGAAGATACAAAATTCCAGAATTACTTAAAACCCCAAGGCCTTTGATATTCCGGCCTGGGGGTTTTGTTATCTCTTACTTAAGCTCTAATATCTCGTCTGCAGATGCGCCCGGCTGTCCACATGGACCAAACTGTATCAATTCATGTGGGTCTATTCCAAGTGCATCCGCTATTTTTAAACCATTGCTTAATGATGGTTCTTTTCTTCTTTTGCTTCTGTACTCGTCTATAGTACGCTTTGGAATGCCAGTCCTTTCAGAAAGTAATTGACTTGTCACATTCAGCTCAGACATTACCTCTTTCAAAATAAACATTTTACCACCCCTTGACTGTCTTTATCTTCCTGCTATAATAAAATCACAGTTTGGGCGGCTAACAGGAAGTTTTGGAGTGCCGCCCTTCTGGTTTCCTTATTTAATTATCTTCTATACCCTTCTGTGTATCGTCTATGAGTTTATCAACCATCCCTTCAACTTTTTCATATTCCTTTTCCCTCAGAGCTTCTTTTAAATCTTTCAAGTCTTGCAATAATCTTCTCAAATAACTTTTAAATACGCTCATTGTGTAATCCCTCATATTTAACTCCTTTCCTGTTATCTCCTTGTTGCAATTATATATTATCACTATTTATGATATACGTCTATTGACGAAATGCACAAACTTCATACACGTTTATAGACGTATTTTTAGTTATTCTGCTAATGGATTTTTCACGTCTAAAGACGTATAATAGAATCATAAGGAACAGCAAACAACACCAGGAAGGAAAGGTAAGATGATATGAAATTCAAAATTGAAAAAGTAGCAAATATGGTTTTTATAACAAGTGACTGTGACACAATTTTCAAGGCATGGGACGTAAGAGAATTCACAGAAAGAAAATTAAAAAATGCCATGAACAGGATAGCAAAAGATTATAACGGATTAGTAAGTTTTGAAAAGAAATTCTAAACACCACACACCCACCCGAAATGGATAAACTCCATGAGAAAACAAAACAGGTCAGCCGTAAAAGCTGACCCTTCTTGTATTTATTGCGACGTCGCAATTTCAGCATCGATGCCGACCTGCATTAATTTCTCCAGCAGTTTTTCTGCCTCTTCTTTGCTTTTGCATGGTTTTAAATTAATTTTCAACATGATGCCAGCATCCTGGACATAGATTTTCTCCTGATCAAACCGTGTCAGGTTGTATTTTTCAATATAGTCCCGGATTAGTGATTCCGCATATGTCAATGATGTAGCGTAGGGGAACTGAGCATCCTGCAGGTATTTCACCACTAGCCGGTAGTCTGTTTCCCCAACGACATTCTTCCAGTTTGGTTCTGCCTGGTTTCCTACCCGCCGTGTTGCTATGTAGTCGTTATGATCCAGCACGGATTGCTCCCAGCTGTCGTAGGCCCTCCATGGGACGGACAGATCTTTCCTATAGCTGCCGTCCGGATTCTGTTCCGTGGCATCCTTATAGTATACCCTTCCCGGCCAACCATTCTGTTTTATCCCAAACAGGGCATTGGCATTGCGTGCCAACTCAGAGGTTCCGCATCCTGATTCCTTCATGGCCTGTGCCACTACTACGGACGGAAGCATAATCCGCCGATCCTGCCAGTCATTTTTAGCGATGTTGCCAATAAATTCTATGAACTCTTCCTTTGTCATATTGTGGTTTTCTGCAGGTTTCTGTTGCTGAATGTTCATCTGTCCGCACAGTGCCCGGAAGATGGCCTCTGCCACCGCTACAGCACCGCCTACGCGGTTGTAAATGTCCACATCTGCCTGATTATCACAGAAACATACTTCGATCAGCATTGCCTTTGCCTTTGTCTTCCTGATCACATACAGTCCGGAACCTTCTTTAACTCCCCTGTTCCTGAAGCCCAATTTTTCCAGATTCCGGCAGACAGCCAATGCATCCGGATACTGTCTTCCCTTGTAGGTGTATACCTCCGCCCCCTGCCCAGTATGGGAAGGAGAGGCATTAAAATGGATGCTGATAAACCAGTCCATATCCAGCATATTGGCCATCTGTACCACGCTGGCCAGATATTCTGACTGGCTCCCTGCCTTGTCGATTGTACAGTCTATGGTTTTTACTCCAATGGATTCCAGTTTTTCCATCAGCGCACGGCCTACCATACGCGTGTGTTCCGATTCGGACAGTATGCCTTCCGCTCCTGATCCCGGTCCTGTCATTGTGTGTCCGCAGTTGATTCCTATTTTCATTCGCATAGTCCTTTCATGTAATGGCCTGCTGCAGTAATTGCCACAGCTGCCAGTATGATCAATGTTATCATCTGTTCTCCTTTAAAAAAATGGGGCGGAAAACCGCCCCATCTGTTATTATGTAGCTTCCGGGATTCCTGCAATGGATGTGAGAATTGACAATGCCCCTGCAAGGACTGACGCAGATCCTACCATTACCCAATTCACATCCCCTAATGCGGCCGCCGTTCCAATGGTGGCTATTGCCGTCTGTGCTACGGTTTTTATCGCCCTTACACATGCTGCTTCCGCCCATTTTCTGTCCAGTGTTTTTTTCATTTGATTTTCCTCCTTTTTTACATCATGGTTAATATTTTTGTAATAAATGCGCCCAATGCACCGCCGATAATTGTATTGATGATTCCCTGTTTCACCATGCGACTGGTTTCCGCCGGTTTCTTCTCCAGGCTTTCAATCCTGTCGTTGTGACGACCCATTTCCACCAAAATGTTTTCCACATTTATTGCGATACGCTGTATCGACATTGCAATGTTGTTAATTGTTTTTGTTTCCTGTTCCACAGCGTGCATCCTGTGTTTCAGCGATCCAATTTCATGATCGTGCCCCTCAATGATTACTGCAATTTCCTTATCATCCATTTTCTTTCACCCTCTTTCCTACTATACTTTTTTGCCCCAGATCTGACGCAGGGCATAACCTGTTGTATTTTCCAACACTTCTATCTGGGTAGGTGATGCACTGGTAACAGTGATATATCCCTTTCCGACCGGAATCGTGTGCCGGACACCTGTGCTATACCCAAAAAACATGGTACCGTGGTAATACTGTTCCCCACTGCCGCAGAAAAATCCAATAGTTTTATACTGGGTGATATCATCCTCCAGCGTTTGAACTCCGCCTCCAACATCAATCGAACCGTTGAATAGCCTTGCCCTAGCAATATCAGCCTCGTGTATGTATCTATTCCAGTCTTTCCAGCCGTTTGACCGTCCCCTGGTGCACAACCTTCCGTCCTCTTCTGCCACTGCCACAGAAGCGGCCTTCAGGTTCGTACTGCCACACATAGTCATGACTATATAATCTCCATCTCCCGGCAGGTTGGACGAACCATCTGCACTGTATTCCTCCACCACTGTTGAACCTGTTACTACAGATGTATTGGCATCCTTAGTTACGTTTTTCGTACTCAAAAGATTTGATTTGGTGGAGGTTCCGTTAAAATACAGCGCCTTTACGTCTTTTGGGAATGTGATGTTTCCCTCCGCGTCCTTCGTCATATAACTGCTTATGGATACGTCCCTCCATTCTGACCATCCCTGGAATTCACAATAGATACGGTATTTCCTGTGGCTATAGCTTATCGCTTCCTGGTAAATCATATCTTCTGCGTATCCATCCATGAATGCCCCACCTTTTCCGACAACCAGAAGGAATCCATAATTTTTGAATGGCAGGTTTGTGGCTGCGGTAGAGTCGGTTACATAATCAAACTGATAAAATCCAGGCTCGGTGAAAACATCCATATTCAGAGTGCCTTCTGCTGTTATCCTTTCCTCATAAAAACGGCGGGTACTGATCATACCGCTGCCATCCACAACTGTTGTCACACCATCCGGTTTTACTAATCCGATTTTCTCGCCGGAAGCGGCACCGATATTTGCAATTGCAGAAGCCCTATCAGCCTCAGTTTTTGCCCTGTTTGCTTCCGATGTTGCTCTGTCTGCCTGGGTATTTGCACGGTCTGCATGACCGCTGGAAATAGTACTGTAATATTTGCTGTTATTATTATTTTCACCGACACGCACACCGGTATCCCCTACAGCCCAGCTTTCTGACAGGTCAGAATAGTGCCGCGCGTTTGCAACTACTGTTTCCACAGTGGCCTCTGCCTGAGCTATCACTGAACCTGCAGATCGTGTGGCCTCATTGGCTGCTTCTGTGGCCTGCCCTGCCGCCTCTACGGCACGGTCTACCGATGCGGATGCCTCGCGGATCACTTCCTGTGCGGCTGCTTCTGCTCTCTGTGCAGTCTCCCTAGCGGCTGCTTCTGCTCTCTGTGCAGTCTCCCTAGCGGCCTCTGCTGCTTCGTTAGCCTTTTCTGTAGCCGCTATGATATCATTAGATGCGTCAATCACCTTGTCTACAGTATCGTTTAACTGCCCCTCAATGGATGTATAGGCGTCTACTGTAGCCTGCCTCACCTCCTTTCCGTAAACAGCCTCTGCCCACTGTCTCTTTTCCTCTGTCAGGTCGATGTGTGTTGCTGTCACTGCCATTGTTACACTTCCTTTCTTTGTCACTTCACTTTAGCTTCCAATGCCTCAATCCGGGCCAACATATCATCAATGTTTTTGGCCGATACATCCCCACCTGTGGAAATGATATCCCCATAGCTCTGAATCATCCCACCGGTGTTGATTTTTCCCGTAGATCCATCTATCTCAACCTGCGACCCGCCCCTGATGTAGAATAGCCCACTGTCCCCACTGCCACGATTATCAAATCCACCCCTGCCCATATAGCACAGGGTTTTTTCTGAATCTCCCTCCCGTTTCCAGATTTTAAACGATGCATCGTTCATGGTAGCCCTGTCTGCGTAGCTGTCCCCGGCATAGCTGGCAATCATTCCGGTACCGGAAGACAGCATCTCATCTGTGATATCCCATCCGCCGATATTCCCCCGGATGGCATACAGACCGTCCGCATCCATCCGGCAGACCACCTCTCCTGTCTCCTGATTGACTGTCAGACGTCCCTGGACATTTCCCTGGCCGCCAAGGACCAGGGTGCTTCCTTCGATGCTGGTGCCTCGGATGGTTCCTCTGCGTACGTCCACTCCGTTTTCATCCAGGACACACAGGACATTGTCCTCCGAATCCATTAATATAATCTTTCCATTCCGGCCAAGTCCACTTCCTCCTACTTCGAGCGTTCCACCACGAATACGGTCTGCCAGCATGGTTCCTGCAGTGATGAAATCAGCAACCAGGTTCCCATCTATTGTCCATGCATTCCTGTAAATACCGTTGTAGCCGCTGGTGCTGAATCCGATGCCGTTTTTGTTCAGACGGATCACATTCGTGGCCGCTTCCTTCGTTGGCGCGTCCATGATCAGGATTTCCTCCGGATGGCCATCCTCTGCCCGTCCGATAAGAATGTATCCGCCCAAACCTCCGGTGATCAGTTGGGTAGCATTTTCTACTCTGGATTCGATTTCCTTTGAGGTATGCTCCGCGATCTGCTGTACTCTCAGCGAAAGATCCAGTTTGTCCTTTGCACTATTTCCGGAAAGGGATGGAAGGGATCCACCAAGCACAATGGTGTCTTTTTCGGGTGCATCAAGATGGAACGTCCTCTTAGTTAGTAGGTAGTTTCCAGTCACACCATGTGGTTCTGATACGATGTTTGTCCAGCAACCGACCTTCAATACTTTTGCATCCGCATTTACAACTGATAAATCCACCGCTGTTAGTTCCAGTGTCCTTGGCAGGCTGACGCATTCCTCCAGGTATGCTCTTCCTTTTTTTATCAGGTTTTCCGGCAGTGTTACATCATCCCATTCCCGGTATCCTACGATCCATCCATACTGCCGTACCGCATTTTCATCGTAAATATAATCATTACCGTCATTGACCGGCCTAATGTCTACTCTTGTTGTTGACACAGTTCCATCTTCGGCCGTTACCTCCACCTCTGCCCCAACAGGAACCAGTGCCGTAATAATGGTGGTTGGGTCTATGTGCTGGGACAGATCTATCAGCCCCTCCCCGAACCTGATTTCCTGTGTATTGGATCCTCCATAATCCTTCACGTAATCCAAATACCGGATACCGCCGCTAAGCCTAGTTCTGAAATATCCTCCATGGGTTTTTGCCAGTTTTCCATTCATGCATTCCAAGGTGTTGGAATACCCGGAATCGCTCCTGTTGATGTAATTATTGCTGTCTACCACACCAACCTGGCCAAGCTGGAACCTCTTCCGTTCTTCCACTTGTGAATTATGGACATTGAGCAGCTGCGTAAGGAAATCAATGATGCTACCCTTATGTTCATAGGGTCGCTGGATGGAATCCAGCAGGTATGCGAGATCTCCTTCACAGGACACCTTCCCTGTCCGGTAAAAATCCTCCTCCTTGCCAACATACCTACCGCGGAACAGCTCTTCCCCATCCTGATATACATAAATCTCAGAAGACAATGGACGAACTTTGTCTGCATGGGGATGCACTGGCGGCATGCGGAAAATGAAACTACCTGCCTTACCCATTTCCAGGGTGAGTACAGCATCATACAGGACAAACCCTTCTGCCCCAGGGACGTGAAGGGGATAAGACTCCCCTTCACATAATACTGTTACTCTGTACATTATAGGCTCCCTCCTCTGTATGATATGGTTATAGTGCCGTTTCCAACAAATGTCAGGGCATGTTCTCCCTCACCAAGCTGCAGCTCATATAACTTCGTGGTACCTGCTGGAAGTGTTATAGTAATTCCATTAAAAAAAAGCGCCATTTTAGCGCTGCAGGTAATGGACGGTATCACCCTTTTCCTTCGTCCTATCACTGTAATGACCCTGCTTCCTATTATCAGCATGTCCTTATACTCTCTGATCACACCGTTCTCCAGGTCAAAAGGGTCCCACTCCCAGTCCTCTGAGCCATCATTTACTTCGTATTTGTATGGGTGCATGTCCCCAGTAATGACCAGCCTAGAAGTGTATTGGCTGCTTTTCACAGAATCCACAGACAAACGGCCTTCATAGTAATATCCGGGATCAAATCCGTGTATTACCCTCCTCTGCATTCCATGCAGAAAATTAGCAATCCGTCCGGTAAGTGCCGACCATGATTCCGGGCTTCCGGATGTATCAAAGGTATACTGTACTGTCCTGTTATGGTACTGTACATCCCCGGTTAGGGAAGCAGATAAGTCAAGTTCCCCATCCAGACCGGGGATGTCTATTTTCTTTTCCTTTATGTCAGGAAGGGAAATTTTTACATCAAGGAGCTTCAACCCCCACTCCACCAGCGTTCCTTTCCCATCAAAATAAATTTCCATCATCCACCTCTTTCCTTTTGACCCTGTATAGCCCCCAATTCCTTATCTATGTAGGGAGCCATGGCCTGTCCTATTGATTTTCCATCTATTTCAGACTGTACTACAATACAGCCTTTTCCAAGTACAACCCGTGGCGTTTCTTTCACGCTTCCTCCCATGGCCAATGCCTTTTCCATGCCTTCCAATCCACCAAGATAGTTAAATTTTAAGTTCTGGGTCTGTGTAAGAACCCGTTCACCATAGTCCAGGTATGCAGGCATGAAATCCTTGGGCACAAAATCCATACCGCCCTTTAATCTTGGTATCAAAGGAATGGATGCGGATTTTCCACCCACAAAAGGAACCCACTCAGGGATCGTGATGCCGTTGATCCCCTTAATGAATCCATTCGCCAGATCTATGATGGCATTCAGCGGGGCTTTAACAGCACCCTTAATTCCATCCCAAATAGCTATAATTATCTCTTTAACGTTTTCCCATGCCGCCTTCCAGTTTCCTGAAAATACGTTTGACACAAAATCGATCAGGCCTTCAAATATTTTGATCAGGTTCCCTACCTGAGAGGTCACCAGCGTTACGATTCCGTTAAACACCTCGTTGAATACGGACATGACGATCCGCAACTGATTGGAAAGAGCCACAAGAACCACATTGATCAGTGGTGTCAGGGCATTAATCAGCGGCGTGATAGCCCCCTCGATCAACTGGACGATAGGATCGATCAGCTGCATGAATAGGTCTATGATTGGCTGCAGCAGATCGATGGCAAGCTGTAAGATTGGCATGAGTGCTCCCATCAGTTCAAGCAGAGGCGGCAGAAGTGCCGATACGATATCCATAAGCGGAGGAATCAGCATCAGCAACAGGTCTGTTATGATAGGGAGAATCTGGGATATCAAATCATCCAGAATAGGGGAAATCTCTTCCATCAGTGCCTGTAAATCTGGAAGTATTTCATCAATGACCTGATTTATTGCCGGAAGGATGGCATTCAGGAGTTCCATAATAACAGGAAGGATGCTTTCTGCGAGGGGGAGCAGACTTTCTGCAAATTCTGAAATCATTTCCACCAAAGGAGGAAGATACTCCTCCATCAGAGGAAGGACTCCCTCGATCAGATTCATCAGCAGGGGGATAAGCTGTTCTCCCAGCGGAATCAACAGCATTTCCACGCTTCTTTTCATGGCATCAAACATGGAACCCAGGTCATCATACTTTATTTCTGCCATTTCACCGAGAACGTCATTGGTGGCGCTTATACTCCCCTGCATGGATGACAAGGCCGTAACTGCATCCATCCCAAGGTCCTCCCATTTTGTACCAAACAAGGCAACACCAAGTTCATTTTGTTTTACTTGGTCATCGCAGGAAGCAAGGGATTTCACCACTTTTTGAAATGCCTCCTTGGATGCTTCTCCCCCCTGGGCAAAGCTTTTGGTAAGACTATCCGCATCAAGACCCAAATCCTTGAAGGCTTGCTTCGTTGCATCGGAATTATCTTTTGTCCGGATGCCAAATTCCTTGACGGCATCGTTTAAATAATCAATTTGGTATGCGCCGTCTGCAGCCCCTGCTTGTAATGCATTAAACATCTCCTCTGCGGAGAATCCAATATCCCTATAATACACACTGTATTCTGCCAGCTGGTCTGCCAGGTCACCGTTCTGGTTCAGCCCATTCTGAGCTCCCTGCGCCATCAGGTTATATGCTTCATCAGCGCTGATGCCAAACTGCTTCATCATAGCCGTTATGCCGCGGATTCCCTCTTCTGAATCTATTTGGAATGTGTCCTGCAAAAGGTATGTATTTTCCAGTGCCCTCTGCAACTCGTTCATGTCGTTGATCATGGATGTGAGGCCCTGCTGTTCCATTTTTGCCATCTGCTCGGCAATGTCCTCAAAACTTTCCCCATAATTATTCCTGTATACTTCTTCCAGTACGTCCCGGTATTTACCAAGGCTGTCACCTGCTATCCCAGTAGCGGCAGAAAAGCCATTCATTGCCTTGTTTAGATCGTCTGCGCTGTTCACTGCCGCCACACCGATTGCTGTCGCTGCCGCGCCCGCTGCAACAAAACCTGCTCCTATGGCCTTTGCGGTACCGCTGGCGATTCCCTTTAGCCGCTCTCCATGGTTTTTGGCTTTACCATGCGCCCGGTCAAGATCTCCTTCCAGCTCACTGTCATCCGCCCTGATTTCATAGATTACTTCCCCATCTGCCATTCACTTCACCCGCCTTTCCCGGCCATCCTTTCCAGCGTAGAGAACAGAACATCCAACCCATGCTCCTGATCACCTGCAGGAAGAGCATAATACATCTTTAACTCTTGGATCCGCTGGATTTCTTTCTGGTTATAGCTGTTCGGTTTTGGTATCTCCATCCCCCTGATACGCATCACCTCTTTTATCTTTGTTTTCTCCCCTAGTCCTTCAAATAGGGCAATGAATTTCCTCCATGAAAGCTTTCCTTGCATATCAATAAGATCGATCCCATAATCCTGCAGGAAGGAAGCATAAATATATTCCCCATCTTCTTCAAAATCCAAAAGCCGCTGAGCTCTCCCCACATGAGGCCTTTTCTTAGTTTCAATGTGCTCACGGAAGATCAGGGCCAAAAGTTCTGCCCTCTCCGGATAGGAAAGCTTCCATGCCTGTCTGGTATTCCCGATTAGGATGCTGAGTGCAAGATCCGTCTTCTCTGATTCTTCCATCTGCTTCTCTTCCCGGTACATCCGCTGAATATTCAATACGGAATCATAGGCTGCATTTACATGGTATGTACATCCTTTGTACCGGACATATGGTTTTTTATAATCTGTCAGAAACCCCATGTCTGTTACCTCCGGAAAATACCGGATCCGCGAACCTTATTCCTGTTATACTTGTAATTTGCCCTTCTCCTGGTCTCATTTACCATATCCCTCACCCTGGGGACGATGATTTCATTTATAAATGGGTTGACCTCCAGGCACATTTCTGTCATTCTCCCTTCATAAAAATCCAAGATTGTTTTCGTATTTTCTTCTCCGAATACAAGTTTATAAATACTGTGCAGGATATGCCCTACCTTTTCCATGGTGATTTCCTTTTCCTTCTCACCCTTACATGCAGCCATCTCCTGGTAGGCCTTTGTGAGCTCTATGGACTTTTCATTCAGATTACGTGCCAGCATGGTGTCCGCATCCAGATACACCCTCAGCGTATGGACAACCTGATCATTTTCGTCCAGCAGCTCCAACTCCTCATAGATTCTCTCTGTTCTTTTTGCCTGATATGCCATGTACTGAACCTCCTATCAGGAGGGGCTACGGGCCCCTCCACTGTGCTTTATGTTGCATCATCCGCAGGTGCTTCCTCTACTGTTCCAAGAAGCGGCCTGCCGTTACCATGTACGGTCACTGTCAGTGCGTTTGGCTGTCCAGCGTCACCATAGGCCGCTGTGATATTGGCCAGGGTAACGGGCCAGATAATGTATTTGTTCCCTCTCTGCAGTTTGATGTGGGTCTTCCTGGCGTCTCCGAATTTATATTGAACCTCTTCTGACAGGATGTAATCTGCAGCGGGATCACCATGCTTGCAGTCCCCTGTCAGTGTGAGGGTCAGCTGTCCGCCTGTCACCTCCGTGCTGCTCCAGCCCATATCGCCATAATAAGCAGCCTGATAAAGAACCTCATTCAGGCTCTGTGAAATGTTTTTTGTGAGGGCCTTCAAGGATGCCCATGTGGCCTGCTCCGCTTTTGGTGTGGTATTGATGAATGGTTCTGTTTCATAGTTGATTTCCGGTGTTATCGTATTTACCGGCAAGATTTCTGCCATAATTTTCCCTCCCTTCCTTATGGAATCAATAATACAGTTTGCAGTTCAGGATGCAGGAATAATGGTAGGTACCGTCCTCATCCCGTCCAATTTTTGATGGTGCTTTTGCTGTTTCTGCATCCAGCCAGAAAAAGCCCTCCTTCTCCGGATATTTCTGCAGACGGTTGAAGTAAAAACAGATGGAATCCAACTGGCTGAGGCATCTTTGCTGATCTCTGTCACGACAAAGGAAGAGGACCGGCACCACCTTCATCTCTTTTTTGTCATAATAACGGCTTTCTATAAATCCCTCCCCCAGTTCCGCATAAAGTCCTCCCTCCTTAGGAAGCTCCTTTAAGGACACGTGGTATGCCAGAGAACAGTTTTCCTCTGCCGTTTCTGCAACCAGAACAAGAAAATCTGCCAGCACGCTCATCCTCCAGCCCTCCTTTTCATTTCTGCCTGGAATACGCTCTTCCAGTCTTCTCCGTAAACGTCCTTTGCATACTTAGCCCATTCCATCCTGGCAAGTGCACTTGTGAAGGATATCTTTTCCGGGCCATAAGTGCGTTCAGTGGGATTTCCATGCATCACCTTCCCATGCCAGAGATACCTGGCATATGGAGTGTCCCACCTAAGGGTGAATTTTAAATCCACTGCACGATCGTCACTGTGATTGATTCCGCTGTCCTGTAACAATCCCTGGTCTATTGGCGAATGCTTTGTTGCATCCCTCAATGCCTGCATCCCCATCACTGTCAACGCGTCATTGCTTGCCGCTCTTAGTCTTGCCATGGCGGCCTGTGTGTTAAATGTCACCCTTGTGTTGATCCTTGGCATATCTAACCAACCCCATTTCATAATGATGCGGCTTACTGTCATCATACAGAATCTCTACTGTCTGCACCCTGTACATCTGGCCAAGGAACAGGAGGATATCATCCTCCATAAATTCCATACCGGCAGGTCTGCTGTTACGGCAGTCATAGATCAGTGATGCAGCAAGCTGCACCTCCGCGTTATTTTTATCTCTTGCAACCTTTGATGAGGGCTCCATCCTGACATGCCGAAGTTCCGTTCCTTCTTCCAGTGTTTCATTCCCCCACTTATCTTCTCCAGCCACCCTGTATATTGTTGCGGAGTGGATAAGCAGTTTTTTTGGTATCGCCCTAATAGCCGCCACCTCCCCTATACATCAGTCCGGTAGGCATTAGGATCCGCTGCGCTCTGGGTGCATAACGGCAGCCGGAACCGGTTCCGCTGTCTGCCCCTGCTTTTGTGTAGGAAAATTTGCCCAGGGAAGCACTTAAAAGATCTGTGCCATTATCAGCATCACTTCCTCCGTTTGCATCCAGATACTCTATCTGTGCACATACAGCGTCCATGACTCTTTCCTGCATCATCTGCGGCATCATCCGGAATGAATCCGGGGAAAGGCGGTATAAGGTCATTTCTTCCACCAATTCAGATGCACGATCCATCAGCTCTGGAAAATCTTCCTCCGTGATCGGCTCTCCATGGAAGGATTCCAGGTAATATTCCTGTGTCACATATCCCATAATCCGCCTTCCCCTCCGTTAAGCATTCTTTTTTACCAGTACAGCAGCGGCTTTGGATACTTTGTGCGCATACACCTTACGACCCTGTACAGCAGATGCCCCGATGTGTTTGCCGTCCTTCAAATCATTGATGGCCACAGGCACCGACCACTCTTCTACTCTGTGGCACCAGTCCCTGTGTCCTGCCACATATTCTGTAGTGGAAGACAGGTTATTGGTTTCATAGATCAAAAATCCTGCAATTTTCCCAAGCGCACCGGTCTGAATGACCTCTGCTCCGAGAGAGGAAGCGTTGACAAACTCAGGACTTTTCAAGATTAGTCCGTACACATGCGGCGTTACAAGGGCATATCTCCCCTCCTCCGGCACACCAGTATTTGACAGCCTTGTCCTGGCATCCACGAAGGACTCATAAACATTTGCTTTTGTCATAGGTGTCACATCGTCCAGTGCGGTACCCTCAGTCTCCAAGCATGCTACACCATCTGTATCCAATGCAAGAGCCATGGAATATCCTGCGGAATCCAGCCTGTCCGCAACGATGCCGTCAGGCACAGCTGCAGCCTCGTACCCGTCAATCAATTCATTCACATATTTATCCTTATCCACCAGAATCTTCAAATAGGTGGTTGCGCTTGTCCCCAGGGTACCGCCTGCTTTTTTGTCATAATCTCCTGTAGCCACTTCTGTGTCCCTCACCACCAGGTTTACTGCACCTGCTTTTGGACTTCCTTCATAACGGCCGTTAAAACAGTAGGATGTTTTCAGGCTCTTCCGGAATTTCTTATCCACCAAAGCGGAATATCTTTCCCGCAATGTATGGTCTGCAAACAACTGCAGGTTCATCTTTTTGTTTCTGTGCATTTACATCTCCTCCTTTTTCTATTTCAGATCCGGGTTCAGGGCATAAAATTTTGCCTCCACACCGGACATTTTTCTGGTACCGGATCCGCTATGGCGCTCCCCCCAGTTTCCTGTCTTTTTGCCGTCTTCATAAGGGTCTTCTGACCCTTTTTTGAAGGATGGATATTTTTCCACCACTTTTTCAATAGCATCTTCCAGGTCAAGGTCATGGTCTGATTCCATGTAGGCTCTGGCGATGGCGGCCACATCCTCTACAGCGTCTTTTGCCACACCGGCTTCATAGCAGGCTACTTTTACCTCAAGACTGGCAGCCTTGTTTATTGCCTCCTGCTTCTCTGCATCTTCTTTATTCTCTTTTTTCCCGCTATCATCCGGTTCATCCTTTTTACCCGTATTTTTCTGCTGCTCTCTCTGCCATTTACGGCGTTCCCTTGCAATACGCTTTTTAATGGCTTCATCAATATCCTTTTGTGAAAACTTTTTCTCATCTTCATCGTCTTCGCCAGATTCATCATCCTCGGGGTCGTCACCCTCTCCGGTTTCATTTCCGTCTGTACCTTCATCTCCTGCGCTATCTGCAAAAATCTGCAGATCAATAGAACGATATTTTTTCAGCATGTTCATGTACTTCATTTCAAGTACCTCCTTTTTTCCGTTTAACGCCAGTTCGGCTCCGTGTTATTTGATTTGCACGTACTCACTGCCATAGACATCCTGTATCCGGCAGATTCCAATAAAAAAAGAATCTATCAGAAGCTTTCCTTGCTCTGATAGATCCTCATATTCCAGTATTGTGTTTCCAGGTTCGATCCGAAAACTTACCTTGTCTCCTGTCAGGTCACACAGGCTGTGGATCAGGTTCTGTGTCAGCACTGATACAGCTGAGCAGATAATATCCCTGCCAGGTTCATCATATCCGGCATGGCCGGTTACGGAAACACTGTGTTTTGTTACGGTTACTTCAATCAATAGGCATCACCTCCTTAAAAATTTGTAGAAAAATACCACCGGCATTATGCACGGTGGTACTGTAGTCTGTATTTTTCTGGAACGTCGATTTGTCGCGATTTAATAAAAGCCTCCACATTTTCAGGCGCAGAAACCTGAAAATATGACATTTCTCCGTCATCCATATGAATTATAATTGGTATATTGCCGTATTCTGCTACTTCTGGAGGAAAATCACGTCCCCAAAAAATCCAACCATTATCCAATTCATTAATAGCAGAAATGCCACTTATTTCTTTTGTTTGCTCAAAATGATTGTATGCAATTTCGCAAGCCTGTAATAAATCAATCATTTTCCGTCACTCTCTTTCACAAGCTGAAATACCCAAATCTGATATTTCCAGGTCATCAATCCTCCAGTATTCTATACTGTTCATGTAATCAAGTATGTTATCATTATACTTCACACCTGACTGAGGGTCAAGGAATACAATTTTACCATTAATCATTTCTGCCACAAAAGTATGTCCCTCGTTTCCCCTTCCATTCCACAGAGCTTTAATCTGTATTCTTGATTGATTTCCGTTTTTTTTCAAGAATTCTTCCATATTACTATTGGCATTTTCTCCTGCCGTATATAGAACTGCTTCTTTCCATCCATTTTCAGGATTTCTCTTTAATTTATTTATATACGCACCTGCTGTTACACAATAACCTCTTTTCCTCATTTCATATGCTATCACACAATTAGCACAATTTTCTCTGTACTGTCTTGCCTCTTTACTTTTGTCGAAAAAATTATTATTGAATTTAGGATTTACCATTTTTATGGAATCCATTTCCTTTTTCTCCATTCGCTTCCATGTTTTAGGCACACCATTATATTTCACATTAGACTGACGCTTATTCGCACCTATCGCCTCCGCGCTAATCCTCCTGTCAAACCCAACCACCTGCTCCCTGTCTTTTCTCCTATGCAAATCAGGATTCTGATTGACGTAAGATCTCAGTTTTGCCTCCTTTGCTTTTAGTTTCACAGCTGCAGACTCGAAGCCCTCCCTATCTCCGATCTGATCGTATAGCATACACTCCCTTTTCTGTTTCCTTACATCCCTTTCCATGGCACGCTGTACCTGAGTAGCTTTGTACAGCCTGTCATTCTCCTCCAGATCCTCCGTAGGAAAATACCGGCGAACGCTTACCCCCTCTATGTATGGCCAGATATGGTGACGGCAGTTAATTCCCAGCAGGCCGTCAGGCTGCCCATAACTGGAACTGCTCCAGTGTGGGTATTTATCTGACTTGTTTTTTCGGTCAAAGATCTTTCCCTGATCCCTTGCGCATTTTGGCCTTGCCCCGGAGTGGCTGTCCACCTCTACCAGATCGATCCCATAATCATCCGCCCTGGCCATCTGGATCTCTGCCGCCATGGTGTTTGATGTGGAGCGCATGGCCATGTTGATGTATGCCTCTGGTGTCCATTCTCTTCCCCTCCTGTCAACAAATGCAGGGATCCCTTTTTCATTGAATTCCCGGATGCATTTCCTTAGGGCCTGCTGACGTGATTCTGAGCCGATCACAACGGATGCCGCATGTTTGTTCAGGGCGTCAAGGAATCCCTGCTTCTCTGCGATCTCATCGGCTGTGGATGCCATGTTCTGCACAAATGACTTATAGGCGTCTCTGGCCTTATAAAGCATAACTGTATTGCACAGGTTCATAACGTCTTTGGCCTGCCTGCGCATGGCGGTGGATACACGCTGCACATTCTGGCTCTTTCCTGCAGCCACTGCTTCCCCTGCAAGTCCGGCCCTTGACACCTGACGAAGTGCAGGCTCCACCTCGTCAAGCACCTTTTCTGCTACCTCTGTGAGCATCCTCTCAATTGCTGTCTGGGATAATCCTGTGGATCTTGCTATAATCTTGATATTCTCCCGGTTCAGTTTCCCAATTTCTGCCAGCTTTTTCAGTAGCCATTCATCTGTAGCGATGGGCTGTCCGTAGTCCTTACAGTGGCGGATGATATTTGCCATAAGCTCCTCTTCCAGATCCTGAAACACACCTGTAGGCAGGTCTGCAATCCGCTGTTTATCCAACTGGTTCATCCCATCACCTTACGCTTTCTTCCGCATCCTCATCCGGTTTCTGTTTATCCGGATCATCTTCATCCCCCTGTGTCCAGTCCACATCCTGTGCGGTGATCTGGCTTTCATCTGCAATCAGCTGCAGTTCCTTTCCCGCTTCTTTCTCACTGCATTTATTAATTTCCATTATGGCAGCTAACTTAGAGCGTAGTCCAGCCTGAACAAGCTTGATGTTACGGTCGATGGTGGCATTGCCATCTTCAATAATGGAATCGTCGAAGTCAACAGTAGCTTCCACCTCCCCATTCCCATCCAGAAAAGACACGGCCTTCACCAAAGCTATAATTGCATCTTTTACCGAAAGTTCATTTTTCCTAAGGTTCTGGTACAGGTCATACTTGTCGCTTATGACCTCCGTTGCAGTTTTTACACCGGAAGATTGAAATTGGAACCTTCCTGTGCCAAGTCCGCACTTAAAGGAACACAGGTCAAGGGCTCTCTGTATGGCCAGCTCGTGCTCCTGGGCACGGATTTTCATGTCTATTTCCACCAGTTTGTTTTCATCCTGCCTGTCTGCCGGCATGGAGTAATAGATGTTATCCTCCGGGTCAAATACAGGAGCAGTAACACCATCCTTCTGCATCTGCATCCTTGCCAGAGTCAGTGGGACAAGGATACGTTTCTTGCCCAATACAAATTCATTTATGTAGCTGTCATACACAAGGTCGCAGCCTTTTATCTGGTCAATGGCATTGGCAAACACCGAGACACCCATGGGGCTGTCCATATCTATATTATTGCATATGTTTGGAGTAATGATCTGAAATAGTGGAATGGCCGATCCTGTGTCAATGACAGGAAGGACATCCTTCCTGTTCTCCATCTCCGTTCCGGATTCCACATCCACGTACCGGTTCTCTATGTAATAAATATCCGGTTTTTCACCATCCTCCTGCTTTCCCTTCCGGTGAATCTGAAGGTAGATGGATTCCCTCCCATATTCTACACAGTAGGATCCAAAAGCGCACTCTGTAATTCTACCGCAATCCCAGCTGATCGGACGGATCATATCTGCACGTATGTAGTCTATGACCACTTGTCCATCTTTCTGATATTCTACAAATGCGCCAGTACCCAGAGCATAGGACAACTCAATGAGTTGGTTCCCTTTGACACGGAAGTTATTCCATTCCAGGATCTTATTTAGCCGATTGTCAAAGCTTCCTGCTTTGATGGCCACCTTTTCGTTCAATATCAGATTCGCCCAGTCCTCGGCCACTTTTTTGGCCATGCCAAGCTGGTTTCTATGCTCTTCCTTGGTCACTGTTCCGTTGAATATCTTATATTTATGGAATTTCTCTACATCCCCCTGGTACCATTCCATCCATTCGTTTATGTGGACATAAACCGCATCCTTCGGAGGAGTGTAACCAATACTCCTTAGATATTCGCTGATTGATATATTTTTCATACTTCCCCCTATCCTGCCAGATACAGAATGTCTGACTGCACGGATTCTGTGGAATACTCGCATGAATCCAAAGAATCCACATTCATAAGTCCATCATCCAAACGGACATCCTTTTGTTTTTTGCTGTCATCATACACTGCCTGCTCGAAGGCTGATATGGTATTTTCACAATGATCCATTATCTTCCACCGGTGCTGGGCAATCAGACTGTTATAAAAGGCAATGCGGTCATTGATCGGCCCCTTGATAGCGTTTCTTATGTCTATGCTGACATGTGCTCTCATACATGCTGTTTCCAGCCCGGAAATCAACGTCTGTTCCGCGCTGTCGCAATAAGCTTCGTATACCTTGTATTTTGCCTGTGCCCTTTTAACAAAATCCACAAACGCTGCCTGAAGCTGGTCAGGATTGATCCTCTTCCTGCAGTACCACTCATCCAGAACAACTACCTGCTTAAATCCTTTTGTAAATCCTGTCAGCGTGAAAGAATGAGCCGACTTCGTTCCTCCGAAATCCACCCCTATCACTGCATACATGATCTCCTGGCCTTTCAACCATTCCTCATTTACGGTATAGGCTTTTACATTGTCCGCAAACTGCTGATAGATCAGCCCTTCTGCAGCCACCCAAAGACCAAGGATGAAACGCTTGTAAAACACACTTCTGTGCGGCCATGCGTTTTTATAGGCCTCTTTTCGTTTCGGAGAGATTGACAGGTTATCATCCATAGTAAAATGCAGATGATATACCCTTTTCTTTTTCATTTCTTCCGGACTTAGGTATTCCTCCCGGATAAAATGATGTGGCCCCTCCGGATTGCAGTTCATCCAGAATTTCCATCCATCCACGGAGCACCTTGCCACCGCCTGATCCACGAATGACTTGGGGAAAAGGGCAGCCTCGTCAAGATATGCCCCTGCAGCCGTCAGACCCTGAAGGGCATCCTGAGCCGCTTCTGTATTTGCTCCGTATAGGTAATATGTGTTGCTGCCAATCTCCAGCCTGGCATCTGTCCCGGAACGGATATAGGTATAAGGCCACCCCCATGCTTCCATCATCTGCAGCATGGGACGGACAACATTCTTTTTCAGCGCGCCCATGGTCTTCCCCGCGAGGATGAAGGATTGTCCGGAAAACATCTCCTGAGACCATGTCAGAAATCCAATGATGCATGCTATCGTTTTTCCGGAACGAATAGATCCATCTGCAATCACATAATTATTTTCCGAATATTTCGCTTTAGTCCTCCACCAGTGTATCAGTCTTCTCTGTTGCTCTGAAAAAGGCTTAAAATCAAATCTCGCCGGTCTCTTCTGTCTCTTCGACATCTCCTTCCTCCCCCTCATCCTGGTACAGGTCCTTCAAATCGTTTTCTTCCGGCCTCATAGCTCTCAGGAAGCTTTTAATATTCTCCTCTTCTGGATTATTATCTCCTACTTCCATATCTCGTGCCCTGCGTGCCCTGTCCGTCCTTATTCTCTGCTCCTCCTCGCTTGCATCCGTCATAGTGGACTGGCCAGTGAATTTGGCAATGGCTTCATAGGCCCTTACGTTCCCTTCCAGCCCTTCTTTTATCATGGCCATGTTCAAGGCTGTTTCAAGAGTGCTTTCCAGACCAATGGCTTCCAGGAGCGGAGTCCATTCCGGGTGATCTATAGGGGTGGTAAGAAGGGTATGCAGCGCCTTTCTGAAATCCGCTTTTTTCCTTCTTTTCTCCCCGGAAGCCCTTCCGCCCATAGCAGCGATCTCTCGCTGTTCCCTCGCTGTTCGTTCATGGAATCCATGTCCTTTCAGGTTTTCTTCATTGGCCACATCACCACCCCTCAATCGTTTGTTTTGTAGCACAAAAAGAGACAGCCGAAGCTGCCTCTTATACCGTTCCATCACCAGTGTGGGCCATGCTTGGAACCCACTGGCTCAAGTATTATTATAAATATGCTTTTTATGCTTTTTATGCGTTTTTTAAAAAATCATCAATTTTTCTGCTGATTCTGCTCTGGTCCAGATGCACTTTCCTGCTGATCTTGCTCTGCGTGCACCCATCCAGAAATTTCATCCGGAAGATACGGCGGGTCAGGCTGTCTGGTATGGACTCAATGAAATCCTCCACCAGAGCGCATTCCTCTTTTAGTTTCCGGATCCTGTTCCTGTACCTGTTTTCCATCCGTTTTATTTTACAATGGTCTACCCCAACAACAGCCTGTGGAACCGGATAACCGGATCGGTAATCCAATATGGTGTCATTCCCTATCAGGCTGTCATCATCGCCAAGATGGGAAAGGCTATGTGTCAGCTCCATGATTTCCGCTTTTTTGCTTCGGTAGGATTCCAATAACTCCTTTTCCATAATGGTATTACCCCTCCTAAATAATCTGCAAATTATTCTTCCGGTTTCTCACATTGCTCAAATTCGATTACCCACACCCAAGGATTCGCATCCCATCCGTAGCGGTCAATTTCCGTTCTTTTGATTGTAGAATCCCATAAATAGCTGAACCCAAGTGCTGTTGATGTATAATCGTTGCATCCCTCTTTTTCTGCCTGTTCATCAGTAATATCCTGCAACCGCTCCACATGCACACCCTTTACCTTTAGCCATATACGGGCGGCTTCTTTTGGCATATGTAATGATGGGTGCCAATTCATGATCGACATCTTCCCTGGCTGCGGAAATGATTCGCTCCACGCTTTGTACACATATCCACCAGTCCATTCACTCCAAGTTTCTCGAATATATAAAATATCTCCTACCGAGTACGGCAATTTTACATCGAATCCAAAAAAAGGATTTTGATGAAAATTCGCCTTATCAGCTCTTAGTTGTGCAATGGCTACATCGTCTGCAATTGGTATATCTTGTGTAAATCTATTGATTGGAAATTTTATTACTCTCCTTGTAACAGTCTTTCTTCCTTCGAGTATCGCCTGAACCATTTCTGTATTGAATAGAATCGGTTTAATCGTCATTCATTCCGCCACCCTTCCCTCTCTTTCTTCGCTGCATCTAGCGTATTGTGTTTATATCAATGCCCGCTGCGTCTGCCGGCTCTTTTGCTGCCTGCGTGATTGATACCCTTTGATAATCTCCGCATTTTTTTCTTGCCTTTTCTGTAACAATATCCGTAGCAATAGGCATTTTTCCTAATCTGCATCGTTTCTCTTGAAATTTCCCACACGTTCTGCATTGTTCTTTTACCTTGTTATCAGTACTCTTTGCACGATATAAATACCTATCGTTCATCTTCCTCTACCTCCGATTGCAGCCATTCCATCATACATTTATTGCATTCCTCTGTTGGTATTAATTCCTGAATGTTTCCATTTCTCACACACGGCATCATGTTTACCGGAATTCCATATGTGTCATACGGACACATGATGATTTTCATCAACTCCTCATCGCTCATTTCCCTGATGCGGTCTGCGTTGGTTTGTTTTCTGCTACTTCTATTTTTCTGTTTTTCCAAATCTGCTTTCAGCCTGTTTACTTCCTGGCATTTTTCCAGGAATAATCCGCTGATCTCTTTCAATTTCTCCGGATATATGCAGATGTCTTCGTATTTTTTCAATTTCTCACGTAGCTCTGCCACGCTACGATTATTCATTTCTTCCGGTTTATCTGACGTTAATCTATCTCTCTTTGTTTTCATATATTTTGCTCCTACTCTCACCCATCTACGTCAATCCCAGTTATCTTTTTAAACTTCTCCTTATCGAAATTTTGAATGCCCATTATAATGTTTTTTTCATCTAATGAAAGATTATTCCACCACAACTGACCACTTTCAGATTCGTCAAGCACCTTGAGATAACCGCCTACTGTTTCGTGTGTTGGATGATCTTCTTTTTCTTCATCCGTCATATCATCTGAATGAATCCATTCAACAACATTCCTTGGTATTTTATCCAACAGATGCCTTGCGTCTGAATTTAACCAATCTCTGTAGGTCCAGTCAGACGGCTTATCGAACAACATGATCTTTTGTTCTTCTGTCATAAAACACCCTGTGTTGAAAGAGGATTTGTTCCAGTCACCGGTGTTCCTGTCCCCGGTGTTGCAGCCCCCGGTGTTCCTGTTCCCGGTGTTCCAGTCCCCGGTGTTCCTGTCCCCGGTGTTGCAGTTCCCGGTATTGCAGTCCCCTGTGTTCCTGTTCCCGGTGTTCCAGTCCCCGGTGTTGCAGTTCCCGGTGTTCCTGTCCCCGGTGTTCCAGTCCCCGGTGTTGCAGCCCCCGGTGTTCCTGTTCCCGGTGTTCCAGCTCCCGGTGTTGTAGTTCCCGGTGTTGCAGCTCCCGGTGTTCCTGTCCCCGGTATTGCAGTCCCCTGACTCAGAAATGTTCCGATATTCTGCCGAAGAATCTGATTTCTGGCCTTCCGATATCATCTCTCTTACGGCTTTCTCAAAATCCTGATTGACCTGTGCCGCTACTCTGGTATGGCAGATAATCTTTTTCATGCAATCCTGACAAAAATCCTTGCCATGTACCAGCTTTTCCCACTCTGCTGTATCATCAGAATCTAAAAAATCTCCCGATTCCCTGTCTACGCATTTCACACAAATGTTCAGTATCTGCCCGGTGATTTCTTTCCCGCACCTGTCGCATACATATGTAATCTTCTTCATGAATTTTCCTCCTATGCTCTATATTTTTCTATCCTTGCTTTCAGTGCCTCCAGCAATGCCGTCTGGCAGTCCCCTTTCTTTTGCAGGGCGTTGACCACATCCTCATCCACACTGTTCTCCACAACCAGATGGTGGATCCTTACCTGCTCTTTCTGCCCCTGTCTGTGCAGTCTGGCATTGGCCTGCTGGTACAGCTCCAGACTGTAGTTTAGGCCAAACCATACCACATCACTGCCGCCATCCTGTAGGTTCAACCCATAGGCTACACTGGCCGGATGGGCGAAAAGAATGTCTGTCTGACCGCTGTTCCATGCTGCGATGTCCTTGGTACCCTGAAGCTGTGCGATCCTCAGCCCTGATTTCCCAAGGGCCTTCAACAAACGCTCCAGGTCATGCTGAAAATTGTAAAACACAAGGGCGTGCCTGCCGTTTAACTCTTCCACCAGCTCCAGGAATGCCTCCACCTTGCAGTTGTGGATCTCCACTGCCTCTCTGGCCTGGATGAAACGATCCTCCTCATACCGCTCTATTGCCTGGTAAACTGCCCCATTGGCCAGCTGTAACAGCTTTCCAGACAACACGGCTGCGCTTCCGGCATCCAGAACCCCCTCTGGCAGCTCCAGGATCCGCTCCCTCTCCATTTCGGTGTAGGCCTTCCTTGCCCGGGCATCCAGCTTCACATACCGGTAATTATCGATCCGCTCCGGGAGCTCTAGGTAGTCCTTGGCCGAAAGGCTGATGCAAATATCCTGGATCCGATGTCTAATCTCTTCCTCCGCGCCAGGTAA
>JALESH010000010.1 GCA_022781985.1 Lachnospiraceae bacterium
ACACCGATCATCAGCGTTGAATCCGGCTATGTGGAGGCCATCGGCTGGAATCAATACGGTGGCTGGCGGCTGGGCATCCGCAGCTTTGACAGGAAGCGCTATTATTATTACGCCCATCTGCGGCAGAATTTCCCCTACTGTAAAGACCTGGAGGAAGGCAGTGTGGTCACTGCCGGGCAGGTCATCGGCTATATGGGACACACCGGCTACAGCAAGGAGGAAAATGTGAATAATATCCGGGAGACCCATCTGCACTGGGGACTCCAGTTGATCTTTGATGAATCACAGAAGGAAGGAAATAACGAAATCTGGATAGACTGCTATAACCTGACCCGGTTTCTTTATAAAAACCGGTCTGAGACGGCCAAGAATACCGAGACAAAGGAATGGTACAGAGTCTATGAGATGAAGGATCCGGCAGTGGAGGAATACAGGAGAAAGCAGGAGTGAGGCAGCCATTTACTGGCTGCGCACTCCTGCTTTGGTCTGTTCGATAATGCTTTCCATAATTTCCTTCGTGATCTGGCCGCTCACATAGCCAAACACATTTCCGTCTGCGTCGATCATAAATGTGGTAGGGTATGCGCTCACGCCATACTCGTAGGAAATCAGGCCGCCCACATCCATAGCCACCGGGTAAGTATAGCTGTTTTCCTCCATAAAGGCTGCAATATCCTCCTGAGAGCCTTCCTGTCCATAATCAGGGGAGGCTACGCCCAGGATGATCACATCTCCCTGATTGGAACCGTAATCCTCGTAAATCTCCTGGATCTCCGGCATCTCGGCCCGGCAGGGTGGGCACCAGGTGGCCCAGAAGTTGAGGAAAATGGTCTTTCCTTTATAGCTGGAAAGGGTGTGGGTGCTGCCGAATTGATCGGAGAGGCTGAAATCAGGGGCCGGCACAGCGTTGTTGTCTCCGGCAGCTTTTTCCTCAGTATGGGTGTGGGTGTCCGCAGGATCTGCTTCAGTCCCGGGTATGTCGGCTTCGGCGGATGCATCCTGTGGGCCGCTGTCCTCCTCTGCGGGCTGATCTGCAGCAGCCCCGCTCTGTCTTTCCGCCATGCTGACAGCCTGGGATAGATAAGAGCTGATACGGTTCATCCATCCGGTAAACATCATGATACCCATCAAAAGCATGAGAATGCCACCGATTTTTACCGTATATTTTACTACAGAGCGGTGTCTTTTAAAGAGGTCCAGCAGGGTGCCGGTAAAGAGTCCAACGGCCATAAAGGGCAGCACAAAGCCCAGGGTGTAGACACCGATCAGTACAAAGCCGGTCAGGGAAGAGGAGGCCGAGGCTGCCAGGATGAGTACGCTGGCCAGGGCAGGCCCCACGCAGGGAGTCCATGCAAAGCTGAAGGTAAAGCCCAGAGCAAGGGCGGTCAGCGGATTCATGGCCAGGCTGTCAGGATGAAACCGGATACGCCTTTCCTTTTTCAGGGAGCCATCTCCGAAGATTCCCAGCTGATAGAGGCCGAAAAGGATGACAATGAGGCCTCCGATCCGAGTAAACAGTGTCTGGTAGCTGTTGAAAAAGCGTCCGGCTGCCGTAAAGCCCAGCCCCAGCAGAAAGAAGGCGAAGCTGATGCCCAATATGAAAAAGAGGGTATTTATCATCACTCTGCTGCGCTTATAACAAAGATTTCCCTCTTCATCTGCGGATTTTGCACCGCCGGAGAGATATCCGATATATAGAGGGATCAGGGGCAGTACACAGGGGGAGAAAAAGCTGAGCAGTCCCTGCAGAAAAACAGTCACAGCCGATACGCCGGTTTCCAGTGTCAGGTTCATAGATGCTCCATTCTGCCGCCGCCACAGGCGGCCTGATATTGGTTTATGGGTGCAGCTGTACGAAGCCACACCCCAATCGGCATGGCTTTGGACAGCTACCTTATAATATAGCAGATAACATGATAAAAGTGGTATAGAATTTTTAAATAAATACGGGAGAGCTTCTGGCTGACTACTCTGCTTTCGAATGCCTGATTTTGGCAGTGACGGATGTGATCACACGGTCGCACATCTCCGTAATGGAAAAGGCTGCCTCCGGTGTCTCCAGGAGGATAGGCAGCTCCTCCTCCTCAGGAATGTAGCCCAGCCGCTCGATCAGGTAGCCGGACAGAGTGTCGTAGTTGCTGTCCAGCTTCAGCTGAAGGTCTTCGCTCAGGTCATAAAGCAGGGTGCTTCCCGGGATGCGGTAGAGATCCTCGTCCAGTCTGGCTATTTCGGGCGCTGCTTCTTCATACTCGTCCCAGATGTCTCCCACGATTTCCTCGATGAGATCCTCCAGGGTGACCAGGCCGGATACCCCGCCATATTCATCGATCAATATGGCCATACGGATTTGATTTGCCTGCATTTCCCGAAAGAGCTTATCAATTTTCTGATTTTCCGGGATAAAAAAAGGCTCCAGCAGCAGAGCTCTGATATCAATATCGGCAAGGTGCTGCTCCCTGGATCGTATCATCAGATCCTTTACAGGCAGTATTCCGATGATCGCGTCAATGCTGCCATCGTAAATGGGGATGCGGGAATGCCTGCTTTGCAGGGCTGAGTCCAGATATTCGCTGCAGAATCCGTTGATATCCATGGCGGTAATATCCTGTCGGGGTATCATAACCTCCCTGGCCTTCTTGTCATCAAAGGAAAAAATCGATGTGATCATTTCTTTTTCTATGGCATTGAACACACCGGACTCCTGACCTGTTTCCAGCAGAGACTTGATCTCCTCTTCAGAGATCTCTTCCTCTATTCTGTCCGGTTTCATGCCGATCAGCCGGAGAAAGCCGTTGGTGGAGAGGGAGAGCAGCCTGATAAACGGAGCCATAGCAATGGATATGTAATGGATCGGCATAACGCAGAAGAGGCTGAAGCCTTCCGCCTTCTGCAGGGCTACCCGCTTGGGCACCAGCTCGCCGAATACCAAAGTGAAATAGGACAACAGCAGCGTCACTATGACCACGGCAATTGTTCCGCCCCAGGGGATTCCCATCATTGCCAGCCTGTGAGCCAGTACCTGAGAGATACCGGTTGCAGCAGAGGCGCTGGAGAAGAAGCCTGCAAAGGTGATGGCCACCTGGATGGTGGACAGGAAGCTGGTGGAATTTTCCGAGAGAGACAGGATCAGGGCAGCCTTTTTATTGCCTTTGGCGGCAAGCCGCTTCATCCTTCCTTTGCTGACGGATACAACAGCCATTTCAGCCCCTGCGAAAAAAGCATTTACCAGGGTCAGAAATACCAGGAATAGAACTTGAAAAATAATAGTCTGGGTGTCGGGGTCACTGTCCATAAAATTACCTCCATAAATATAACAGCATTTTCGTAACGTGATTATTATATTTTAAAAAGGAGAATTTGTGTGTCAATTTTCTGCTAAGAAATGTTTTAAATCAATAAGAAAAAAGATTGAAAGAAAGATTGTAAAATGGTATAGTAAAAAGGCTCTTCATGGGTAATAGTGGGTGAAAAACACCCACAACCCCAGTGTTTATGCTGATTATGCGGTTTTAGGTTTTCGATTGGGAAGTGGAATCCTCAAATCCGAGCAGACCAGATACACCATATCCAGCATATTTTGG
>JALESH010000019.1 GCA_022781985.1 Lachnospiraceae bacterium
GCTTCGTTCTGTCAAATTGCGTCAAACCATTTGAAAAGGAAAAACCCCGGAAACCGCGTAGTTCCGGGGTTTTTGACCACTTTTGATAAAGTTTAGCGCTTGCTGAACTGCGGAGCGCGACGGGCAGCCTTGAGGCCGTACTTCTTTCTTTCCTTCATACGAGGATCTCTTGTCAGATAGCCTGCTTTTTTGAGTACAGGTCTGAAGTCTGCATCAGCCTGGAGCAAAGCTCTTGCGATACCGTGTCTGATCGCACCAGCCTGGCCTGTGTAACCGCCGCCGCGTACGTTTACCTTAATATCAAATTTGTCCGCTGTATCGGTAGCTGCCAAAGGCTGACGAACGATAACCTTCAGGGTCTCCAGTCCAAAATAATCATCTATATTTCTTTTATTTATTACGATATTCCCTTTTCCGGGTACCATATATACTCTTGCGATTGATTTCTTTCTTCTTCCGGTTCCGTAGCAATTTGCTGTCTTAGCCATTTTAATTTTCTCCTTTCAGTCCTTTTAATTAAAATGTTAATACTTCAGGCTTCTGAGCGATCTGTTTGTGCTCCGGCCCTGCATATACATGGAGTTTTCTGTACATCTGTCTTCCCAGGGGACCCTTGGGAAGCATACCCTTAACAGCAAGCTCTACAACTCTCTCAGGCTTCTTGGCCATCATTTCCTTCAATGTAGTTTCCTTCATCCCACCCACATAGTCAGAGTGATTGTAATAAACCTTCTGGTTCATCTTCTTGCCTGTCACCTTGATCTTTTCTGCATTGATAACCACTACATAGTCACCGGTATCCAAATGAGGAGTAAAAACAGGTTTATTTTTCCCTCTTAAAACTTTAGCAACCTCAGATGCCAGACGTCCAAGTGTCATATCAGTAGCGTCAACTACATACCATTTTCTTTCGATAGTAGCCGGACTAGCCATAAAAGTTTTCATTACCTTACCTCCAAGCTTATAATCAGTTTTGTATTGTACCTGTCATCACTTCCACCGCAGTGCAGATGTCCGGCCACACTTTTAAGGGCTTAAGCTTTGACACTTCTTTTTCAGTAGACACTCTGAATGATGTCTCCTGTACCTATATGATAATGCTCTGCCGGGGCTTTGGCATCACATTACGAAACATTGTCACATTGAAATATTATATTATACGCTTCCGCGTGTGTCAATAATTATTTTGTAAATTCATAGGCTGCCAGCATCAGTCCGCAGGCCGGGGCAGTGGGTCCTGCACAGCCTCTGTCCCCGGCGGCCAGTATTTCCTTCACATGCTCCGGCTCCCACCTGCCTCTTCCTGCTTCCATCAGGGTACCGGCTATGATCCTGACCATATGATATAAAAATCCATTTCCCCTGACTCTGATGAGAATCCCATCCTCCGGCTCCCTCATCACCTCCAGGGAGTATATGGTGCGCACCGTACTTTCCACCTGACTGCCCGCACTGCAGAAGCTTTTAAAATCGTGCTCTCCCACCAGCCAGGAGGCTGCCTCTCTCATTCTGCCTATATCCAGCGGCATGTAGGTAAAATAGGCATACAGCCGTCTGGTAGGGACAGGGAACCGGGCATTCACGATCCTGTACTCGTAGGTTTTCCGGCTGTCACAGTGCCGGGGATGAAAATCTGGAGCCACCTCCTCCGAGCTTCTCACCCGGATATCCTCCGGCAGCCTCTGATTCAGGGCATAGCATATCTTTTCTGCGGGCATCCTGGAGGCCGTGTCAAACACTGCCACATTACAGAGGGCATGGACTCCCGCATCTGTCCGGCTGCCCCCTGTCACCCGGATTTCCTCCTTCAAAAGCCCACTCAGGCACCGATTCAGTTCTCCCTCTACGGTAGGCGCATTGTTCTGCACCTGGAAACCGCTGTAGGCTGTCCCATCGTAAGCCACAGTCAGCATTACACGTTTCATTTGCACAGTATTTATCATGAAAAAATTCTCCCAAAGCAGATGCAGGCTGTAAGATAAATCAAGGTGATCCCATAGGCGATCCTGTCCCGCCTGTGATAAACCAGCGGCTTCATTCTGGTTCTGTATTCTCCGCCCCGATAGCACCTGGCTTCCATCGCCATAGCCAGGTCATTGGCCCGTCTGAATGCGGAGATAAACAGAGGCACCAGAAGAGGTACCATGGCTCTTACCTTACGGAGCAGATTGCCGCTTTCAAAGTCTGCCCCCCTGGCAATCTGAGCCTTCATGATCTTATCCGTCTCCTCCAGCAGGATCGGGATAAAACGCAGCGCGATAGCCATCATCATTGCCACCTCGTGCACCGGCACATGCAAAACCCTCAGCGGCCCCATCAGCTTCTCCAGGCCGTCCGTCAGATGGTTAGGGGTAGTGGTCAGCGTCATAACCGAGGAACCGATGATCAGAAAAACCAGTCTCACAGCCATCATCAGCGCCAGCCTGATGCCCTCTCCTGTCACTGTCAGTCTCCAGAAGGACAGCACCGGCTCTCCAGGAGTCAGAAACAGATTAAAAACCACCGCCACCACCAGCAGCACTGTCATGGCTTTCATTCCCTTGACCATGAAACGGAAGGGAACCTTAGAAAGCCTTATGACACAGAACAGGCAGAGCCCTCCCCACAGATACCCCATGAAGTTGTCCGCAATAAAAAGGGACACAATGAATATCATGGTAGCCACCAGCTTGACTCTGGGATCCAGCCTGTGAATCACCGAATCCGCCTGATAATATTGTCCCAAAGTGATATCTCTCAGCATCTCTTCTCCTAATCAATCCTCGCCTTTATTCATCCGTTCCTCATCCATGAGGCCGCTGCTGTCCCAGCGCCCGCAATATTTCGTCCCTGGCTTCCTCTATGGTAATGGCATCCGTCCTCACCGGAACTCCCCTTTTCTTCAGCTCCTGCATGATGTAAGTGACCTGGGGCGCCGCCAGCCCTATCCGTTCCAGCTCCTCATAATGGGCAAATACACGCCTGGGCTCGTCATCCTGCATCACACTGCCCCCATTCATCACTATGATGCGCTCTACATACTTTGCAACATCCTCCATACTGTGGGAAACCAGGATCACCGTCATCCCTGTCGCCTCCCTGAGGGAGGCGATCAGATCCAGAACCTCATTCCGCCCCTTGGGATCCAGCCCTGCTGTAGGCTCGTCCAGAATCAGTACCTCCGGCCTCATGGCCAGCACCCCGGCAATAGCCACCCTCCTTTTCTGCCCTCCTGAGAGATCAAAGGGGGACTGATAAAAATATTCATCCTCCAGCCCCACCTGCTTCAAGGCCGTATAGGCCCTCAGCTCGCTTTCCTTCCGGTCCAGCCCCATATTCCTGGGGCCGAAGCACACATCGCTGAAAACATCTGCCTCAAAGAGCTGATGCTCCGGGTATTGGAAAACCAGCCCCACCTGGCTGCGCAGCTTTTTTTTATTGTAGCCCGGTTCATTGATATCCTCTCCATTGTAATAGATTGTTCCTGAGACAGGCTGTGCCAAACCGTTCAGCAGCTGTACCAGAGTGGATTTACCGGAGCCAGTATGGCCGATCAATCCTATGAACTGACCGTCCGGTATCACCAGACTGATATCCTTCAGGGCACATGTTTCCATAGCGGTTCCCTTTTCATATACATATCCTACATGATCCAAAATAATAGCCATATGCTTCCCATGCCCTTCTATATACACAGTGCCTCTGTCAACTCCTCGCAGGTCAATATGCCGTCCGGCAGGTTCAGTCCATTTTTCTTTAATTCATAAGCCAGCAGCGTCACCTGAGGCACATCCAGCCGAAGCTCCTTGAGTCTCTCCACCTGGGAAAATATCTCCCGGGGAGTCCCCTGCATGGCAATGTGCCCCTTGTCCATGACGATGGCCTTATCCGCATGGATGATCTCCTCCATATAGTGTGTGATGAGCACCACCGTAATGCCCTCTGCCTCATTCAATGCCCTGACAGCCCGGAGCACCTCCCTCCTGCCGTCAGGATCCAGCATGGCCGTAGGCTCATCCAGAATGATGCATTTGGGATGCATGGCAATGACTCCGGCAATAGATACCCTCTGCTTCTGTCCTCCTGACAGCCTGTTAGGAGACTTTTTCCTGTACTCATACATGTCTACAGCCCTTAAGCTCTCCTCCACCCTCTTCCAGATTTCCCCGGTGGGTACGCCCATGTTCTCAGGACCGAAGCCCACATCCTCCTCCACCACCTGGCCGATGATCTGATTGTCCGGATTCTGGAAAACCATTCCGGCGGTCTGACGGATATCCCACAGATGCTTCTCCTGGCTTGTATCCTTACCGTCCACCCAAACTGTGCCCTCCGTAGGATAAAGGATCGCATTCAGATGCTTTGCCAGGGTGGATTTGCCGGAGCCGTTGTGCCCCAGGATCGCAATAAAATCGCCCTGCTCCACATCCAGATCCACCTCATCCACTGCCCGGGTGATGCCCTCTACGCTACCCTCTGCATCCCGCCTGATATATTCAAAAATAAGATTTTTGGCCTCTATGATTTTCATTGATCCTCCTGTAAATATCCTAACCTATTATATATCACAGAGTTTTATTTTGTAAAGCAAGGATAGCTGTTCAGAACCGTTTTACTGTGATATACTGTTATCGTCAAAGAGAAAAATAGGTTTTCTCCAAAAAACGGCACGGAAAGGAGCTTAAGACCGTAAGCTATGGATAAGAAGGCTTTATTCAAATATTTACTGCTGATCACCCTGATCATCCTCCTCTGCACCATATTTGCACGGGTTTTTTCAGGTACTGAAACCCTGCAGGAATATGCGGAGAAAAATCCTGAGACCGCATACCGGGAAAAGGAACCGACAGAGGACACCGGGCATAATATAAATACAGAAACAGACCGGGAAAGCAGGGCAGAAAATATGAACACCCATCCGGAAAGAATCATATACAAAGAGGGCTTCTACTATGAACCTCTGTCTGAGGAAATCATAAAAAGAATCACCGGTGTTTCCTATCCGGTGACTGAGGAAATGCAGGACTACACTGCCGTAAAGTCTGTCAATATCGTCCGATCCGGGGAGGAAATCCAGGTTTCCTACGAGGATCTGCGCTATCTCAGTGTGCTTCACTACAATTTCAAAGGCATCGTCCGCACAGGGGAGCTGATCTGCAATAAAGCCATTGCCCAGGATCTGGCTGAAATCTTCTATGAGCTGTATCAGAACCAGTATCAGATCGAACAAATCCATCTGGTGGATGAATACGGAGCGGACGATACCCTTTCCATGCAGGATAACAACACCTCCTGCTTCAACTACCGGCTGGTAGACGGCACCGCCAGCCTTTCCAAGCATGCTTTGGGTCTGGCCATCGACATCAACCCCCTCTTCAATCCCTATGTAGTATATAAGGAGGACGGCAGCACCTATATTTCTCCTGCCGGAGGGGAGGCCTATGCGGACCGCTCCAGGGAGTTTGCTTATAAAATTGATGAAAACGACCTATGCTACAAGCTGTTTACAGAGCGTGGCTTTACCTGGGGCGGCCACTGGAACTCCATGAAGGATTATCAGCATTTTCAAAAGGTGCCGGAGTGAATCCGACACCTTTTCACTGTCTTTGAATATGGCAGCAGTCAAATGCCCCTGCCTTTTACTGCCGGCCTTTCCTCTCAGCTCCCAAAATGCTGTGACAGCTTCCTGGAAAGTCCGTCTATATTTTCCATCTCCCTGCTGACGGCGCTGATGGCAATATTCTGATTCAGTATACTGTCGCTGATATTCTCCAGAATGGCGGAGTTCTCCTCTGAGGTGACAACCAGCTTCTCTATCTCTTCCTGGATATGCCCAAAATTTTTCCCTACATTTTTAATGGCATCGTACTCTGCCAGCACCAGGCTGTTGGCATGGCAGGCTGAGCTGCTGACCATATCCAGTACCTTTGACAGGCTGTCCATCTGCTCTTCACTGCTCCTTGCAGCCTCCGTACCCTGTATGATCTTTGCAGACACGTCATTGGTGGTATCCACCAGCCACTCCAGGATATCCCTGATATTGTCTGCAGCCCGGGAGCTTTCCTCCGACAGAGAACGTATCTCATCTGCCACTACGGCAAATCCCCTGCCATGCTCTCCGGCTCTTGCCGCCTCAATAGAAGCATTGAGGGAAAGCAGATTGGTCTGCCTTGCGATTCTGTTGATCTCTCCAAGGATACTGGTGATCCGGTTCATCTCTGACAGCAGCTCCTCCGTAGCCTTTCTTGCATCGGCAACCGCCTCTGTCAGATGTGCCATGGACACTCTGGCCGCCTGCGCTCCTTCATTTCCCTTCTCTACGCTTTGGGCCATACTTTCAAAGCTCGCCTCCAGCTTTTCTGCCAATTCGTAATTTTCCTTCAGGCACTCTGTAGCATCGGCGATCCTCTCCTTTACCGCAATAACTTCTTCCATAGTTCCGCTGGAAATCCCAAGCATCTTGGCCACTGCACCCTTCACTGCGCCGGATTCCTCTGTCTGCTTCTGCACTGCCTCGGAGCCCTTACTGATGGCACCATGCAGGTTTCCGGCGATCTCCACCGCTATCTGTGTATTGCCCTTCACCAGGCTGAGAGCCTTCTGGGTTTCATCCAAAACCTTTTCTCCCTGTCTGACCGCATAATAAAGTGCCGCTGCCTCTGCCATAAACAGTATGATTTTAGAAGCACCGGTAGCCCTGGGTGTCTCGCTGTAATCAATAAGAAGCGGACTGATAAAAAAGCAGATCCAGGAAACGATACTGAAGATTACCGCATAAGCACGGATAATCTTTCCATTAAAATAAGCTGCTGCTATGGCTAAAACCAGGTAATTTCCAACATAGGCCACCGCGCTTCCCCCTACCATACCCATATAAGCCAATGTGAGAAAGGATGGTAGGAGCAAGATGGAAACCGTCTTGAAAAAATCAGAAATGGGCAGCAAATATATGACAGTGCACGCCACTCCCGCGGACAATGAAACCACTGTAGCCGCTGTGAATTTTGAAAACACTCCGATGAGGGCCAACATTATCACCGCGGCCCAGATTATAACCAGACTTCTTATATGTAAATTTTTGATTTGTAATCTATTCATCCCTATATTCATACTCCCTCCAGGGTTCCAAAACCTGTGCATGCACAAATCTCAGTCTCATATTTATGGTAAAGCAAAACGGTGATATAAGTCTGATTCTCATATCACCGAAAAATTCACCATTATACCAACTCAAGCAGTACTTGCATTGCAGCATCGCCCTTTCGCTGACCAATCTTCACAATTCTTGTATAACCACCGTTGCGTCCCTCGTATCTGGGCCCGTATTCATCAAAAAGCTTTGCAACCAGGTCGACCTGCTTTACCCCCTTCTTCACTGCTTTTCTTGCCATCTTCTTGGTTCCTGAATTTTTTGCGGAAGGATTCTCCGCTACTGGATACAGTACCTTGACCATCTTATGCCTTGCATGAAGCCTGGAGGGCATATCCTTCTTGATTTCCTTCTGCACCTCATCATAAACTGTTACAGTAACACCGTTTTCAATCCTTAAAATCTTACCCTTCTCGTCACGATGCTTCTCAGAAAGAACTGCCTTGGTATCCTTGTCAACAATCTGCTTTACCCTGTTTCCCTTATCGTCCTTGCGGGGAACCTTGGCGGTAACCGTTACAGTTTCAAAGTTATCCTTTTCCTTTATAGCCAGTGCAATGAGTCCTTCAGCGATCTTCTGAACCTCCTTTGCCTTTGCCTGTGTCGTAACGATCTTTCCATGATATAAAAGATTGGTTACCTGATTTCTAAGTAATGCTTTTCTCTGGTCAGATGTTCTGCCCAGCTTTCTGTATTTTGCCATTTTTACGGCTCCTTTCTTTTTATGGGAAAATTTCCGTGAGAGAGATTTCCCGGAAATCTGCCTCTTGATGGTACATCCGGCCATGCCCTTCGGTCTTACATACCGGACGCAGGTTCCATACTATGAGCCCGCACATATACGCTCTTCGGACTTATAATACATGCGATTTCATTATACCTCGTCGCTTGGCTTCAGCTGTAAGCCCAGCTCCTTTAATTTTGCAAATACCTCCTCAAGAGATTTACGCCCCAGGTTCCTCACCTTCATCATATCCTCTGAGGTTTTATTGGTTAATTCTTCTACTGTGTTAATACCCGCTCTCTTGAGACAGTTATAGGATCGAACCGACAGCTCCAGCTCATCAATGCTCATCTCCAATACCTTTTCTTTTTCATCATCCTCTTTTTCCACCATAACCTCAGCAGTCTTGGCATTTTCAGAAAGATCAATGAAGAGGCTTAAATGTTCGCTGAGTACCTTTGCAGCAAGACTGACTGCTTCGTCAGGGACCAGGGTACCATTGGTATATACATCCAGTGTCAGCTTGTCATAATCAGTGATCTGACCCACACGTGTATTCTCCACTGTAGCATTGACTCTCTCTACAGGAGTATAAATGGAATCTATTGCAATGACACCAATGGGCAGATCCTCTGTTTTATTTTTATCTGAGCCTACATATCCCCTGCCTTTGGTGATCGTAAGCTCCATGTACAATTTGGTATCCTTGCCGCTCAAAGTAGCAATTACCAGATCAGGATTCAGAATCTCCACATCCTGGTCTGCCTGAATGTCGGAAGCCTTCACCACACCTTCGCCATTATATTCGATATATGCCGTCTTGGGTTCATTTGTATCGCTGTTATTTCTTATCGCAAGACTCTTTATATTCATGATGATCTCAGCAACATCTTCCTTAACCCCGGGAATAGAGCTGAACTCATGAAGGACGCCTTCGATTTTCACCTGGCTAACCGCAGCCCCCGGCAGTGAAGAAAGCATGATCCTTCTCAAAGAATTGCCCAGTGTAATGCCATAGCCTCTCTCCAGCGGTTCTACTACAAATCTGCCGTATTTTTTATCTTCAGAGATTTCCGCTACCTCAATATTGGGTCTTTCAAAATCAAACACTGCAAATACCCTCCTTTACGAACAATTATATCTAAATATATTAGCAGATAAGCAAGCGAGCAAAACCCGCTTGCCATAAAATCTTTTCTATTATTTAGAATATAACTCGACTATAAGCATTTCGTTAACTGGAACGTCTATCATCTCTCTTGTAGGAAGCTGTTTGATGGTTCCCTTCATAGCTTCCTGATCCACTTCCATCCATTCCGGAACGAGTCTTCCAGCTGTAACCTCGAGGATATCCTTATATCTCTGAAGGGATCTGGATTTTTCCCTTACCTCGATAACATCTCCGGCTTTAATCAGATAAGAGGGTATCTGTACGGGCTTACCGTTTACCAGAAAATGCTGATGTCCCACGATCTGTCTTGCCTCTCTTCTGGTTCTGGCAAATCCCATTCTGAATACTACATTGTCCAGTCTGCTCTCCAGCATGGTCATAAGGTTTTCACCGGCCATGCCTTTCATCCTGTCAGCTCTTTCATAGTATTTTCTGAAGGGCTTCTCCAGCACACCGTAGATAAATTTAGCCTTTTGCTTTTCCCGCAGCTGAAGGCCATACTCACTCATCTTCTTACCTGCGCGTGCAGATGTCCTGTTGGACTTCTTGTCATATCCCAGATAAGAGGGCTCAAGTCCTAAGGATCTGCATCTTTTTAAAACCGGTACTCTGTTTACTGCCATTTTGGGCTCCTTTCTGAAACAAGGCTTTTCCTATTATATTATTATAAGTACTGCCTTTCACTATTGTTTACAACGCATCCCTCTGACCGCCTGTGGCACAATGCCCAGGCTCCGGAATACGCATTCTTCCAACCTGTTTTCTCCTCGCCGAGGCGGGATACTCAAAGCCTGCTGCTATACGCGGCGGCGTTTGGGCGGACGGCATCCATTGTGGGGAACCGGCGTTACATCTCTGATGCTTGTCACTTCAAGTCCGCATGCCTGGAGTGCACGGATAGCTGCCTCACGTCCTGAACCCGGTCCCTTTACCATGACATCCACAGTTTTCAGACCATGTATCAGCGCAGCCTTAGTAGCAGTCTCTGCTGCCATCTGTGCTGCGTACGGAGTAGATTTCTTTGAACCTCTAAAGCCAAGACCACCGGCACTTGCCCAGCTCAGTGCATTACCCTGATTGTCTGTCAATGTAACAATCGTATTGTTAAAAGAAGACTGGATATGTGCCTGTCCATGTTCAACGTTTTTCTTAACACGACGTTTTGTAGTCGCTTTTCTGGTTGTCTTTGCCATCTTAAAACTAACCTACACTTTCCTTTATATTATCTCAATCTATATGTTACTACTTATT
>JALESH010000024.1 GCA_022781985.1 Lachnospiraceae bacterium
CGTAATTCTTTCGGAGTTCATCAAAGACCTGACCAGCCGGTTTTGTCTGTCCGTCCAGCATCGCCTGGTAGCCTTTTTCCAATTCGTCGTCAAATTCCTGCGCGCTCAGCCTGCTCATGTCAACAACTTTTGTTTCCGGCAGCTTCATCTCAAAGGGGATGCCCCTCTGTAAAATGATCTGCTTATAGAACATATTGATCGCGTTGGAAACCGGGATGCCCAATGCGGACAGGATGCTCTCTGCCTGGAACTTAACCTCCGGCTCGATCCGCGCATATATATTAGATGTTTTTGCCATCTGCCATTGCTCCTTTCATAGTGTAGTGTAGGCTCTACACCCATATTATACGCAATCTGCCCGACAACAGCAATACATTTTCATCTTTCTTTTTCTTCTTCATTTTCAGGAAGTAGAAGGCAGTACTGCCGCCAGCAGCCAGCAGCAGGAGGATGACAAGGACAGCGCCCATGCCGCCGCCCTCATCGGGTTCCTCGGCGGGCCACGGTGGGGAGGGGGTCGTCCTCGTTTAGTTTTCCTCATGGGCATTTCCCTCCGTATTCTCTGTGCCGTCTCTGTCAATGGATATGGAGTCCGGAATGGAACCCGGGCGTCTCCGGTTCGAGTTGAGGTCGATAAAAGGGTGGATGTCCCATCCCCGGAAAGGGTGGCAGTCCGCCTTTCAAAGAAGGAAGGATCGCGGCGAGGCGGAAAACCTGCTGGAGCCTTTCTTCATATGGGAGAGGATGAATGCTGCCAGGAACAGCCGGCAGACCATATATATCTATGGCACATCAGGTTCCGGCAAGACCTCCTTTGTGGAGGATTTCCTTGCCAGAAGACGATACTGTTATATCGACATGGCGGATACCGCAACAGAGGAGCTTGCCCAGAGTGCCGGTGCCGAAATGGTTAATGCCCGTCTTTGTGCGAAGCGTTTTTCTTGTCATAGGAGAACAGGAACTGTACTTTTTACAATCAAAGTAAGGCTGTTAGAAGCTATCACCCTGTACCGCAGGAAAAGAGGGCTGCAGGCAGAAGCCAGAAACAGAAGGCTTTTGTAGAGAAAAAACATAAACATGAAATCGGGCTTTGCGCGAAAAGCCCTGAGAATGGAGGAGATTGCAATGAAAGAATTTTGCAGGAAAGGACATCTTTATAGAAGCGGGAAGCGGTGGCTTGCCATTCTTATGAGTGTCTGCCTGATTGGAACGATGATTCCGATTCCGGCAAGGGCAGAGACCGGAGAAACAGAGGACTTCGGATATGAGCAGGAGGAAGAGAATACTCCTGTGCTCAAAAACAGTACGCAGGATGGTAATTCTGAACCGGGGGATGACCCTGCGCCTTCAGACGATGAGCCAACATGTACCTGCAGTGAACTGTGTACAGAAGATCATCTTAACTCAGACTGCCCGGTGTGCGGGAAAGAGGGAGTCGATCTAAGTCAGTGCAAAGGGAAGGAACAGACAAACTATGCACTTTCCGGGGAAGCAGGCGCACTGGAAGTTCTGGTGGAGCATGGCGGAGCGCAGATGTATGAGACCAGGCAAACCACCGGCGATTTTACGGTCACGGGCGGAGAATACGGCACGGACTACACCTACGAAAACAATGTGCTTACCATCAGGACCGAAACAGCGGTGACGATAGCAAACACAGACCCGAACATAGCGGCAACTGACCGGATTGAGGTTGCAATGAACGTATCCGCAAATATCACCCTTGCAGGGGTGAATATTGACGTTTCATCTTCAGAGGACACTGCCGCATTCAAAATCGCAGACAACAGCGGGGGAGATGTCACCATCACCCTTGCTGACGACTCTGAAAACACGCTGAAAAGCGGCGCTGATTGCGCAGGCTTGCAGAAGAACGGACTTATAGGAACACTTACCATTCAGGGTGGAGCAAGCGGCACAGGAAAGCTTACCGCAACCAGCGGAGAAGCCACAATGAACGGGTATGGCGCAGGGATAGGAGGCGGCGTAGATGGTGACGGTTATAATATCACCATAAGCGGCGGAACAGTTACCGCAACCGGCGGCGGCTCTGGAGCAGGGATAGGCGGCGGACGGTATGGTTACGGTTCTGATATCACGATAAGCGGCGGAACGGTTACCGCAACCGGCATGGGTGGAGCAGGGATAGGTGGCGGATTTGAAGGTTCCGGTTCATACATCATCATAAGCGGCGGTTCAGTAAAGGCGGTTGCAGGTTCAAACGCTATCGGCAGTGGCGAAGGTCGCGATGCAGTTACCCCCACAAGAGACAGAACAACATCCGTATATCCGCTCACCATAGCAAACCCCGACAGCGCAGAGGTATATATTGACGGTGTTTCCTACACACCTGTTAATCACAAGGCGGTTGACAGCAATGACGGCAACCTTTACGCATATCTCACCGGTAAAACTCATGAGGTAAAGGTCGGAGAGAAAACCTGTATTTATATGTTCGACAGCGACAGCAGCGCTTTCACTGCGAAGCCGCTTGCAATATATGCCACAAACGGCGGCACTCTGACCTACGGCACGGACTACTCCTACGCAGACGGTGTGCTTACAATCAAGACCGATACTCCGATTACGATAAGAAACACAGACCCGACCACAGCCACAACCGACCGGATTGAGGTTGAAAGCAGCGTATCCGCAAATATCACCCTTGCAGGGGTGAATATTGACGTTTCATCTTTAAGTGGTACTGCCGCATTCAAAATCGCGGACAACAGCACAGGAAATGTCATGATCACCCTTGCGGACGACTCGGAAAACACGCTGAAAAGTGGAGGAGGTTGCGCAGGCTTGCAGAAGAACGGCAGCGGAAATAATATAGGCAAACTTACCATTCAGGGCGGCACAAATGGCACAGGCAAACTCAATGCAACCGGCGGCGAGAATGGCGCAGGGATAGGGGGCGGCATAGGCCGTAGTTTCAACGGTTCAAATATTGATATAACCGGTGGCATTGTTACCGCAACCGGCGGCATGGGGGGCGCAGGGATAGGGGGCGGCACAAACGGTTTCGGTTCAAAAATCACCATAAGCGGCGGCGCAGTTACCGCAACCGGCGGCTATGGTGCAGGGATAGGGGGCGCAGGCATAGGCGGCGGCTTTAAGTGTTTCGGTTCAAAAATCACCATAAGCGGCGGCGTAGTTACCGCAAGAGGCGATAGTGGCGCAGGGATAGGCGGCGGAGATGGCGAGTCCGGTTCAAATATCACCATAAGCGGCGGTTCAGTTACTGCAACCAGTCACTATGGAGCAGGGATAGGCGGCGGCGAAGGCGGTGATGGTTTAGGCATCATCATAAGCGGCGGTTCAGTAAAGGCGGTTGCAGGTTCAAACGCTATCGGCGGTGGCGAAGGTCGCGATGCAGTTACCCCCACAAGCAACGGCACAACACCCGTATATCTCCTTGAAATCGAAAACGAAGCCGGAGCTGCTATTACAATTAACGACACAGCATATCCCACAAACCACAACGGAGAAAAGAAGATTTACGCATATCTTCCCGCAAAGACCGTGGCAGAACCCAATGTCGTTACGGTTGGCGCAGAAACAACGAGGTATATTTATGATACAAAGTGGCTTATTGTACCGACCGTGACCGCGCCCGTGGCAAAGAGCGACCTTGTTTACACAGGCGAGGATCAGGCTCTTGTTGCGGCGGGAACAACTTCCGGCGGTACAATGGTGTACTCACTTAGCGAGGACGGCACGTATACTGAAGATATCCCCACAGGCACGGACGCAGACACATACACCGTATGGTACAAGGTTAACGTCGGCGAAGGTTATGCGGATACCTTGCCCGCAAGGGTTTCAGTAACGATCGCAAAGGCTGCGCCCGTGATTACCAATGCCGGTACTGTCGAGGATCAGAGCGCAGTTTATGGCTCGGGAGAGTTTACTGCTCCGATTTCCGATGTTGCTGGTACATTTGTATACAAAGCCGGCGAAAATACATACAACACGGAGGAACAGCTTAAGGATTATCTTAAAGGTGTAAATGTAAGTGCTTCTCCCGTTGCGGTTGACTACACCTTTACACCCACCGACACCACGAACTACGAGGAAGTAACCGGCACTATTTCATTCACGATTCAACCTGCGCCGATGTCAGACATTGCTCCTGATATTGCTGTCACGACTTACAGCGGCAGCTATGACGGCGCAGGCCATCCTGTTGTCGGAACAGACGGCATTACAGGTCTGGTCGGTTCAGACAACAGGATCTATTACAGCACGGATAATAAAGCAACATGGAGTGCCACAGCGCCGACCATAACAGATGCCGGTACGCTGGATTTCTATGTGAAGGTTACCAAGCCCAATTATGTGTGGATTTCGGAAAGGCTGACTGCCACGGTTACTCCGGTGGCGCTGACGGATAGCATGATCACTGTCAATGACACGAATCACTATTATACCGGACAGGAAATCGAGCCGGAGATCACCGTGAATGACGGCAACAGGGAGCTGGTGTCCGGCACGGACTATACGGTGACCTATACAGACAATACGGCGGTATCTGAGGGAAGCAGCAAGGCAAAGGTTACCATTTCTGCTAAGGCCGGACAGACCAATTACACAGGTTCGGCAACCGCTGAATTTACCATAGAGAGAGCAGATGCAGAGATTATCGTAGGCACAACAAGCTATAACAAGACCTTCGGTGATCCGGATTTTACTTTGAGTGATGTATCAGATACGAATACTGAGGCAAATGTACAGTATGCCGTAACGGCAGGTGATGATGTCATATCCGTATCCAACGGAAGAGTCACCATCTTAAAGGCGGGCAGCGCAACGATTACCCTATCTTTACCGGAGAGTGCCAACTATAATGCCGCAGAGAATAAGACGATTACGGTGAATGTGGCAAAGAAGAGTGGATATACAGTAGCTGATATTAACAGAAGCTACTTATATTCAAGAGATAATGCAGATACCATTGATTTATCAGGGTATTTACCTGCAAATTGCGGAAATGTTAATTATGGCGCGCCGCAGGTAAACGGAGCTTTGTATACAGAGGACGGAGCACCGGCTGTTTCAGATGGCAGGTTGTCCTATACTGTAAAACAGGCAGTCAGCGCGGACGTAGTCGGAACCATTAAGGTAAATGTTGCCACCGACAATTATGAAGACTTTATCATTACGGTAAATGTGAGGCTGATTGACAAGATTCCTGTAATAGGGGAGGCGGTAGTCAGCGGCCTTGCCGCGCCGGCAGCCGGGAAAGCGCCCGTCTATGAGGGGGTATCGGTAAGCTTTGGCCGGGAGCAGAGTGAGATCCCGGCAGGCAATATCACCTGGTCTCCTGCGGTAGAAGGAGTCTTTGCCTATGATACGGCCTATACTGTGAGCATCCGGATTCCGCTCCCGGAAAACTGTATCCTCACCAGTGAAACGAAGGTCATTCTGAATGGGAAGGAGGCAGCGGAAAAGGAGGTGGACACAGACAAGGGCATCCTGACCATCCGTTATGCCTTCCCGGCAACAGAAAAGAAGAAGGCGCCGGAGAAGCCCTTCATCTTCACGGATGTGCCTCAGATCCCCGGCAACTGGAAGTACGAGAGCGTAAAATATGTGTATGACCGGGGAATCATGGGCGGTGTAGGGGGCAGCAGCCAGTTCCAGCCGGATCATCCCCTGACCCGTGCCATGTTTGCCACCGTCCTCTACCGTATGGCCGGGGAGCCGGAAACTGGCTACAGCAGCAGATTTTCCGATGTGAAAGCAGGCCAATGGTACAGCAGCGC